>JAACET010000141.1 GCA_011682385.1 Actinomycetota bacterium
CGGACGTGCTTTGCGGACAATGTTGGTATTGTCGGCACATCTACGGTTGGCCCTGGTGCGCCAACAACAAGGCCTACGGCAACGCCTTTACTTCTGCGAAGTATCCGCATCTGTTTGGGGGCTGGTCGGAGTATATCTATGTCCTGCCCAAGGCCTTGGTGTTCAAGGTGCCTGACGGGATGCCTGCCCATATAGCGGTACTGTCTGAGATAATGTCGGTTTCCTATTCCCTGGAGAAGGCCAGCGAGTTTTCGTCCGTGGCCAAGGAGGGCTTCTTTACCGGCTGCACCGTGGTCGTTCAGGGCGCCGGCCCCATGGGCCTATGTACGCTGATCAAGGCCAGAATCAAGGGAGCCGGTGAGATCATCTCCATTGACGGCTCGGACTACAGGCTGGGGATGGCCAAAGAGTGTGCCGCCGATCACACCTTTAATATAGGCACTAGCTCGCAACAAGAGCGGATTGAATTCGTAAAAAACCTGACCGACGGCCGGGGTGCGGACCTGATCGTTGAGGCCAGCGGTTCGGCCCAGGCGATTGTGGAGGCCCTGGAGATGTTGCGCAGAGGCGGGATGTACATTGTGGCCGGCAACGCCCTGGACAAGGGCGAGGATGTGAGCATCAACGCGGCTCGGCACTTTTGTACTAAGAACGTTCGGCTTTTGGGTATGAACAATCACTCTCACGTGGGGCACTACGACTCCATGAAGTTGATGCAGAAATATGCCGACCGATTTGCCTTTGAGAAGATCATTTCTCATCGTTATTCCATAGACAACGCCGAAGCAGGCCTGAAGAAATCCATGGAGCCGGATTCCATGAAGGTAGTGATTACGCCGACAGGAGTCTAGTGTGGGCACGAAGTTGACAACCAGTATGACGTCGGTGGTATTCTCTGAACTACCGGTGCATGAGACGATCTGGTCGATAACCACCGGGGCCGACGGTAAGATATACGCCGGTATCTGTGGCGAATTGACCGGGGGGCTAAGTGTTTTTCTGGTCCGCTACAATCCTGATACCGCCCGATATGAATATCTGCTGGAAGTTGGACCGGCGTTGAACGATCCGGCTAACAACGGCAGGGCCCCACAGAGCAAGATCCATTATTCCCTTATCCCGGCCAGCACGGGCGAACTGTATTGTGCCACGCACTGCTCAGGCCCGCCACTGGAACAGCGAATATGGCGTCCATGGCATACCTGGGACGATCCGGAAAGAATGTTTTCCGGTTTTCACATCTTCCGCTACGACCCCGCCACGGGTGATATGAATGACTTCGGCGTGATGCATCCAAACGAGGGCTGCCGGGCGATGGCCCTGGCCGAAAAACGGCAAAAGCTCTATGGTGTCACTTGGCCGCGGGACCATTTCTTCGTATTCGACATTAAAGAAAGACGCTATCAGGACCTGGGCAGGATAGGCGACATTAATCCGCAAAGCATTTGGATAGACGCTGAGGAGAACGGCTACACGATCGACGATTTGGGCCAGATGGTCAAGTACTGTGCCGATGAGCAGAGACTGATGCACCTGGATGTGCGTATTCCGAGCGAACCGGGTTTGCCCTGCTCTGTTTATGATACGGTTCCGGCGCCTGACGGCCGAGGTGTGTACGGCGTAACCTGGAACATGGAGAAAACCCACTCGCCCGACAGGCTGTTTCGCTACGATCCGGCCGAAGGAACGGAGGGTAAGATATACGACCCCGACCTCTGACCAAAAGGCACTGAATCATACGGGTGGCCTGGTATTTGGAGCTGACGGGTATCTTTACTACGCGGCATCTAAATCGGACCGAAAGAGGAGGGTCCCCTACCGGATGTACCTTTACCGAATGGATGTCGAATCGTTACAACGTGAGGAGGTTTGTCCTTTTGACGACGGCGACTGGCATTCGGAGTACATATCCAAAGCCACCAGGGACCGGGCCGGCAATCTTTACTTCGCCGACACCAACAACCGGCCCACGAGAATATACATATATTCGCCCGAGAAAATGACCGTGTGTAAGAACAACGATTGTCAGCCCTTGGTCAGGAGTTGGGGATAAGTATGATGGGAATCGACCCGAAAGAATTACGAGAAAGAAAATGGCCTCTACCGCCGTTTGCGATAGGCCAGGAGGTGGCCGACAGGATCCTGGATGATTCTGATGTTGCGTCCTACGATGATTACGGGGAACATGTTATTCCCAAAGAAGGCCTGATATATGCCAAGCTGCCTTTCTGCCAGGAGTATCCGCAAGGCTGTTATGTCGATGAAGGTGAACTCGCCATTATTCCTCTGGAGGACCCGCAGACTGGCAAGCAGCTTCCGGCTGATGAGTGCGGAATAGTCTCGCTGGTCAAAGACGATCAGGGCAGGATATTCGGCCTGAGTTGCGGGCAAAGATCGCATCTGTTTGTGTACGATCCAAAGAGCGAGCAAACAGACCGCAGCGTTATTTCACTGGGCGTGCTGGACGGAAAAGCCGAACGTCACTCTCTGGTTGTCTCATCAGATGGCCGATTGTTTTTCGCCTCGCAGTCGCAAGAAGGCCAAGGGCACATATATCGTTGTAGCTATGATGGGAGCAGCACACAAATAGAAGAACTCGCCCTGCCTGTTGGTGGAGAGGGCATATGTGCATTGGCTATCGACGATAAAAGAAATTGCCTCTACGGCCTGAGCGACAAGACAGGTATTTTCTTTGTTCTTCACCCGGATTCGGCCAAGGTGGAGCTGAAGGGCCCGGTGGATGAAGATCATCTCTTTTCGCCAGTGTTGGTCGTCTCGCCGGATGGCTGTGTGTACGGCGGTCGGAAGTGGGGTCAGTTTTTCAAGTACGATGCCGAGCAAGATGCGATTATTGCTATAGATCTGGAGGCTCCTTCGATCCGCGGACGCCAGATATATAACTCCATCGATGCACTCGAGCTTGACGGGACGGGACGGTTCATCTACGGCGGGAGCTCTGCTGATGGAATCCTGTTCCACTTTGACTGGAAGGCCCAGAAAGTCATTGCTTTGGGCAAGCCGTTGAATCAGCCTCGCATCCGCTGCCTGGCTTTTGGTAAGGATGGCTGTCTTTATGGAATTGCCGGGAAGGAATGTTGTCACCTGTTTCGCTACAATCCGGACAGCGGCGAGTTGGCTGACCTGGGGATCTGTTTCGTGTCTAGTCCCCGCTGTTGGCACAGCTACGAATTCGACGCTGCCGTAGCCGGTGACGACGGAACAATCTACCTGGGCCAAAACGAACGGATAAGCTATCTATTCAGCTATAGGCCTCCCGAATGATAGCAGCCCTGCGATCGAGAAGTTTTTGACTGCGTAACAAGCTTGACCATAGACTGTGAGCCATGATTAGATATCAGACTTCGCCTCGACCGAAATTCCTTGGATCCTTGATGTCGAAAACTCTGAGGAGAAGTAGTTTCGGGCTGTATTTTCTTCCTGTCTTGCTGGCCATGATTACGGGTCAATCGGCTGCGGCTGCGGAAACATCCGAACCGACGAGGCCGGAAATTGTGCTCAAGGCTTTCGGGGTGCCCAGCGGAACCAGCGCCAATGTAAACACCCTTGCGACGCTGAAAGCGCTGAGCGCCTTCAGAGAGCGTTTTCCTCATATCAAGCCGGTATCCACTACGGGCCTGACAATCCCCGGCAGGACAGGGGACGTTGTTCCGCTGATGCAGATTGCAGGCGACATTGCCCCGGATGTGATGCGGGTCAATTTTCGACAGTCGGATACCTATATCCGCAACAAGTTCCTTTACCCGCTTGATAAATATATTGAGCGGACCGTTGGTGCGGAAATAGAGAACGGGCATTTATTGAGCCTGGATGATTATCTCAAGCGTCTGGAGGCCGCACCTCGCTACGAGCAAGAGCTTCGTGATCGGGTGCCGCGGCAGTGCTGGCTGGTGATGCGTCGAGAATGCCCCTACGCCCAGAAGTGTCCCTACCTAAAAAAGTGGGGGGCAAGTCCGGCCAAGAAACACTACCATACCTGGTGTTTCCCGGAAGGCCCCGTGATAATGGCCTTGTTCTACCGCAAGGACCTCTTCGCCGAGGCTGGTCTTCCAGATCGGGTACCGCGAGACTGGGATGAGATGCTCAGTTGGTCTCGCAAACTAACCAATCCGCGAGAGGATCGGTACGGCCTTAAGCTCGAGTTATGGGAGTTGGGTTGGGGGACGCAGAGTTTTCTCTACTCGATGGGCGGGAGGCTTGTGGAGCAGGATGAAGACGGCCGGTGGATTTGCACTTTTGACAGCGAAGCTGCGGTCCAGGCCTATCACTTCGTAGCCCGTCTATTCCTTGAGCCTTTCGAGAACGCGCACGGAGCTTTTTCCAGTGTAGTCTCTACCGGCCAAGCAGGTGGCGGCACCCTCAAGTACGCTATGTTCTTCGGCGAAATCGATCAAAGATTCTTCAAAGCCTATGATCCCAACCAGTACGGCTTCGGACCTGTGCCGCAGAGCCCTATCGGCAAACGCGGCAGTGAGTTCAACTCGGCAATGGCCGGGATCTACGCCGGTTTGGACGACGACGAGAAAAAACGTGACGCCGCGTGGGAATACATTCGCTTTTATGACGGCCCCGAAGCACGACTTATCCGAACGCGGGTTTTTGTGGAGAACGGTTACGGCCAGTACGTCCAGCCTCCGCTGCTTAAGGCTGCCGGTTATGACGAGTACGTTCGGCTGATCCCCAAGGAATGGCAGGAGGCTTATGGTCAGGCCCTGAAATACGGTATTCCCGAACCCTACGGCAAGAACTGCCAAATGGTCTACCGTTATGCCAGCAAGGCCGTTAATCAGCTTCGAACCGACGATGAAGTTCGCAGAGCCATCCAGGCGGGTAATGAGATAGCGGCGAAGAAGCGTATCCAAAAAATCCTTTCCGATCAGGTCAAGCGTACAAACGAAAAGATGCTCGGTATTCTGTCCCCCGAGGAATCTCGCTTCCGAAATCGGGTAACCATGGTCGTGGCCGTAGCGATCTTCGTCTCCTTTGTCCTGGTCTTCAGGAGGGTGTTTCGGATATTCGCTCAGGCAATTCCTCGCGGGCCATCCGAGAGAAGACACGGCTGGCAGTTCGGCAGATACAAGTGGGCCTACATTATTCTGCTGCCGGCCCTGGCGACGGTGCTGCTGTGGCATTACTACCCCCTGGTGAAGGGGATGATTATCGCTTTCCAGGATTACAATGTTCGGGGCCTGACCGAATGGGTCGGCCTGGACAACTTTTCGCACGTCCTGTTCAGCGAAGAATTCTGGTTTGCCCTGTGGGTATCCGTGAAGTATGCCCTGATGTTCATGGTTTTCGGTTTCTGTGCACCAATCATCTTGGCCTTTCTGTTGACCGAGGTACCCAAAGGCAAACTGGCCTTCAGAGCTATATACTATTTACCGGCAGTCCTGACCGGTGTGGTCGTAATCTTCCTTTGGAAGGGCTTCTACGGCCAATACGGGGTGATCAACCAGGTGTTGAATCTCGTCATCGGCTTAATTAACCATCTACCGGGAGTGGCACTGGCCCAGGTGCACATCGCCTGGCTTGACTCGCCTAGTTTCGCTCTTTTCTTCTGTTTACTCCCGACGATCTGGGCCGGTATGGGGCCGGGGTGCCTGATCTACCTGGCGGCACTAAAAACGATCCCCGAGGAGATCTATGAGGCTGCGGACATCGACGGCGCGGGTATCCGGCACAAGGTATTCCATGTCGCCATTCCCAGCATCAGGGCCCTTATCATGATCAATTTCATTGGGGCCATGGTCGGGGCCATAAGGAGCGGCGGGGGGTTCATGTTGGCCATGACCGGTGGCGGACCATACACGCCGCATGGTCAAACGGAGCTGGTTGGACTCCATATCTTCTGGGAGTCCTTCGGTTACCTGAGGTTCGGTTCAGGGACGGCCATGGCCTGGGTAGTGGGAAGCATGCTCATAGGTTTTACCGTTGTGCAGCTTCAAAGGCTAAGCAAACTTGAGTTCAGAACTGTCGGAGGCAAGTAGTCCACATGCCGGTAATCAGCAAAATAGGTACACGAAGCCCCAAGGTCCGTATGGTATATGGGCTAATATACGGGGTGTTGATTGCCGGGGCCCTGGGCATGATCTATCCGTTTCTGCTGATGTTGTCCGGATCGGTCAAGAGCGAAGCGGATATGCTGGATATCACCCCTTACCCCAGATATTGGTTCGATGACACGGCTCTGTTCAGAAAATACGTTGAATCAAAACACAACGTTAACCGAGACTGTAGCAGAAATACCGGGATATTCTAAAGAGTTTAACTGTGGCTGACCGATGTTCCTTCCAGAGGAACGAACCTTTTTCTGGGAGAAAC
>JAACET010000047.1 GCA_011682385.1 Actinomycetota bacterium
TCCAAGGACACTAGGATACCCATTCTGGAAGACCTCCGGAAATAGGCTGGGAAGAGGGCGTTTCGTACAAGGCAAAAAAGTGGATAATCTGTTATCAGCCTGTAACTTAACGGCATATTCCCAACAGGTTTTCCACTATTGGTCTGATTTTACCGACAGGCTTACCATCCAACTGACTTAGTGCAATGCCCGGAACACAACATCTAGGGGGGCCATCCCTCGCAATTATGTAGGAAAAACTGGATTACACAAAGATACCGGGCTGACAGCTCAGATCTCAGGTATCTTCAGAGGTGTTGTCCGCGGCAATATCCGCGAACGGCGATGCAATGGCTTGATTCACGTCGCGCATGAGCTGAGAGAAATCTGCCTGGGCTTTTATCCACAACTTTAAGGTTTCATGAGACGCTACCTTTTGCTGAAGCTCAACGAGCATTCGTTTGTCCTCAGGCTCAACAGGCTTTCGTTCTTTTTCCAACGTGGCAATCTTTTGCATTTGCTCCTGGTAATCCTCGAGCATCTTATGAGCCTGCTTATCAACCTGCAGTTCCCGGCGTGCCTTCAGAAGGGCCTTGCCCGCGGGACTGTCGGCTATAAGTTGCCCCAATTCGGCAGCTTTAGCGGTAATGTTCTCGTTTTGCTGGTTCATCAGACATCTCCCAATAGCAAAGGTTCGGCTAACGACGCCAAACTAAATATAGAAAATCAAAAGGCAAAATGACACCGCAAAATTGAAAAAGTCGGAAAAGTTGTGTATCCGCAGGGCATTTGCCAACCTGTTATCCCGCGTTGATATGGGCCGCAACCTGTAGTATACTACAACCTGACGTTGAGGAAATTACTCAGTTGGAGTCTTGTAATGGCTAATTACCTAGTTACCGGTGGCGCGGGATTTATCGGCTCAAATTTGGTTCGGGCTCTATTGGAGGCCGGCCATTCCGTTCGGGTTCTGGACAACTTCGAAACTGGTAAAAAAGATAATCTCGAAGAGATAAAGGACCGTATAGAATTAATCGAAGGTGATATTCGTGATCCGGACATCTGCGGCTCGGCCTGTAAAGACATGGAAGTAGTGCTGCACCTGGCAGCTCTGGGTTCGGTACCTCGGTCGGTCAGCGACCCCGCTACCAGTAATACCGTCAACATAGGCGGAACGGTGAATATGCTCTGGGCGGCTAAACAAGCCAAATCCCGGCGAGTCGTCTTCGCGGCCAGCTCGGCAGCCTACGGCGAGTCGCCCGAGCTACCCAAGCAGGAAGACATGACGCCGGCACCCATTAGCCCTTACGGAGTCACCAAGCTGACCTGCGAACATTACTGCCGGGTCTTTTACCTGAACTATGGGCTGGAAAGTTTTGCCCTGCGATATTTCAATGTCTTTGGCCCTCGACAGGACCCCACCAGTCAATACGCGGCTGTCATTCCTATGTTCGTCTCGGCTCTGCTGCGCGGCCGACGGCCCGTCGTCTTCGGCGACGGCGAACAGACCCGCGACTTCACTTATATCGACAATGTCATTCAGGCCAACATGTTGGCTGCCGATGCCCCAAATGCTCAGGGACAAGTCATCAACATAGCCTGTCATGATCAGATATCGTTGAATCGTATTCTGGACATCCTGCGGGAGCTGATGCACACCGACATTGCCGCTGAATATACCGATCCCCGGCCGGGAGATATCAAACACTCGTTGGCAGATATCAGCCGAGCCAAAAAACTGCTGGGCTTTGAACCACGTATAGACTTCGAGCAGGGGATACGGTTAGCCATCGACTGGTACAAAGCGAACCTATAATCCAGTCTGCAATTGCCCGACAAGAGTCTGCATACGCGGCAGGCTCACGCCAAAAAAACGTTTATAGGCGGGACAAAATATGTTTCGTCCGGTCTGGGGGTCTCGATGCTTTTGGCAGCCGCCGCCGCATATCCCCACGTATGAACATGATGCACAACTGTCAGGCAGTTGAGCCTTCTGCTTAGCGAACTGTACATATCGCGGATGGCTATCCCAATGGACCCACTGCGGATCGTCTATCGATCCTAAAAGCCACTTCTCGGTGACAAAGTGATCGCAGCCATATACACTGCCTTCATGCTCAACGGTCAAACCCGGATGGCAATGGGGCTCAAAATAACAAAGGCTCCCCCCCAGCCCAGCGAGTTTGAGCAATAGAGACTCAAAGTGCCGTACAAATATCCGTCCGACATCCTGTGGATACCAGGCCTCAAACAAATCAACCAGGAACGTGCCATAGGCCTTCGGCGTGATAGAAAACGGTTTGGGCGTACCCTGGCCGGTCCATTCCAGGCAAGGAATAAACTGCATCCACTGAAACCCTTGCCGCTTGAAAAAACCATACAGACCAAGCGGATCAGTAACGTTGCGATCGTTAAGCAGGACTATAGCGTTTACCTGGACACCCTCATGGAGCAGGAGTTTGGCTGCTCGCAGGACTTTCTTGAAGCTGCCCTTGCCCTGGGCATTACGCCGATAGTGGTCGTGCAACGGCTCGGGCCCGTCTATACTCAGGCCGACCAAAACACCGTGGGTACTCAGCAGCTTGGCCCAGTCCCGGTCGATCTGTAGTCCATTGGTCTGCAAGGCCAGGGTAATTTGCTGATCCGTACGACGGTAACGATCAAGGGCTTTGAATAGGCCCTCGAACCACTGTAAACCGGCTAGTGTGGGTTCGCCGCCCTGGAAGGAAATGGTGATCTGCCCGGGCCCCTTAGGGAGCCAGCCGGAGAACATGCGATCGAGACGCTCAAGGGAAAGAAGTTTCTCGGCGCTGCTGGCCGGACTGACGTTTCGGTAATAGCAATATGCGCAACGCAGGTTGCACAAATCACCTACCGGTTTAATCATAACAGATTGAATCATCGGATAGAACGATCAGCGCAGCACAGCCGGCCTTGCTCCCTTTTCCGGACGCGACTAACGGACGGCCCGGCGGCGCAGAGGAGACAAACGTTCACCACACTTGGGGCAGATGAGACTACTATCTACCTGTTGAGCTTGGGGTGATCCGGCAAACATCCAAGGGGTCCAGACATACGTACCATCCTCCTGCCTAACCCTATACTGGATTTCCATGGGCGACATCATACCTAGTCCGGGGGGACCGCCGGCCGGTCCACCACCGGGAGCCTGTCCCGAGACGCGCACACGTAAGACCAAAACTTTCTCCCCGCAAGCCGGGCAGGTGCGATACCCCAGCCGTGCCGCTTCACCGCCGCACTTGGGACACTTAACAGGCTGGGCCGTTATCTTCTTCACGGTGAATTCCTTGCCGCAGTCCAGACACTGCCATTGACTGGACGGCACTCTAGAACCGCCCGTGAAAAAGCGCACCATAGTAACCGCAGCAACCGCCAAGGCCACCGAGCAGATGATAATGAAAATGAGCTGGTCCTTAGCCACTCCGGGTCGTAAACCGCTGTCACGAGACTGCCGACGTACATAGCCGCAGTCTGAATTCGACGACTGATTACCCATTGCCATGTCCTTTCCACAAAAGAGGCCTTCGAATGAGTCTGTTTGTGTCGATGTAACTGTCACAAGTCGGCAAGTGCTAGAAATATCCAGAATTGATCACGTGTTAACTGTACCAGCCTTCAGGGGAGTTGTCAAGCGTGCAAAACAAGGCAGAAAGACCTTGGACCTTCGACGCCGGGGACTGTACAATTAGCTGTAAATTGCAGTCATCTTGTCAGGAGAAACGCCCTATGTTCGACCCACGTGTAGCCAAGATGGCCCAGGTCCTGGTGCAGTATTCAGCCGGCGTAAAACCCGGAGATCTGGTGAGCATCAGCGGTACAACCCTGGCAGAACCCCTAGTGCTGGCCCTGCTGGAAGAGACCCTCAAGGCCGGCGGACATCCGCGCGTCAGGCTCGCACCGATGGCGGCCAGCGAAGTGCTGTATAAGAATGCCTCGAGCAAACAGTTGCAGTTCGTATCCGAGCTTGATCGGCAGGAAGTGGAGCAGCTCGATGTCAATATCCGAGTGCTCTCGGAGAGCAACACCAGAGCCCTAAGCAACATCGACCCGGCCAAGCCGGCATTGCTGAGTCAGGCCCGCCGGCCGCTGCAGGAGAGGTTTCTCGAACGTGCGGCCAAAGGTGAGCTGCGCTGGACACTGACAGCCTTTCCCACCGTAGCCTATGCTCAGGAGGCAGAGATGTCCCTGGCTGAGTACGAGGACTTTGTGTACCGGGCCTGTCTGCTGGACCATGACGATCCGGTGGCCAGTTGGAAAAGTCTGGCAGAACAACAACAGCGGCTGGCCGACTATCTGAACAACTGCAAAGAGCTGCATATTAAAACAGTCGATACCGACATCCGCTTCGGAATTGAGGGACGCAAATGGATCAACTGTCTGGGCGATAAAAACTTTCCCGACGGCGAGGTCTTCACCGGGCCCATAGAAGATTCCGTCGAAGGATACATTCGCTACAGTTACCCCGCTATCCGCGATGGCCGACACGTCGACGACATCCGCTTAACCTTCAAGGCCGGCAAAGTAGTCGAAGCCACAGCAGCCAAACAGCAGGACTTTCTGATAACCATGCTGGATCAAGACGAAGGGGCACGCTACTTGGGCGAGCTTTCTCTGGGAACCAACTACGAGGTGCAGCGCTTTACCAGAAATCTACTCTTCGACGAAAAGATCGGCGGAACCTGCCATCTAGCTGTAGGCACGGGATACCCGGAGACCGGCTCCAAAAACAAATCCGGCCTGCACTGGGATATGGTTTGTGATCTGAGTAAAGACGGCGAAGTGTACGCCGACGGCAAACTCATCCAGAAAAACGGTCGATTCATGGATGCCGCTTGGCCCAAACCAAAAGGTAATAGGTAAATGAGCACAGAACAGTTGCCGTTGGATAAGATCATGGCCGGTGACTGTTTGAAAATCCTGGCTGGATTGCCGGACAGCTGCGCCGATCTGATCGTAGCTGACCCGCCTTACAACATCGGCTACAAATACGACCGCTACAACGACTCGCAAAAGCACGAAGACTATTGCGCCTGGAGCGGACAATGGATGCGGGCCTGCCAGAGAGTGCTGGCGGACACCGGATCGATGTATGTAGCTATCGGCGACGACTACGCGGCAGAGTTACGAATCATTGGCCGAGAAATCGGTTTGACGCTGCGCAACTGGCTCGTCTGGCACTACACGTTCGGGCAAAACACAAAGAACAAATTCGCCCGCTCGCACATTCACATTTTCTACTTTGTGGCTGATCCTAAGGAATTCACGTTTAATGATGACTCTGTGCGGATATTATCGGACCGGCAGAAGCAATACGCCGACAAGCGGGCAAACCCGGCGGGGAAAATTCCCGACGACACCTGGGTGGTTTTCCCAAGAGTATGTGGTACCTTCGGTGAGCGGGCCGAGGGACCCAATCAATTGCCCGAAGCTCTGCTGGCTCGCATCATCCGAGCCAGCTCTAATCCGGGCAATCTGGTGCTGGACCCGTTCTGCGGAGCAGGCACGACGGCTACAGTGGCGGCTCAGCTTGATAGGCGTTATCTATCCATAGACATCTCGGCTGAGTATGTGCATAAAGCTCGGCTGCGGGTGGCGAACACACTCAAGCCAACGGCCGGGTATAAACTGGATGGGTTGTCGCCGTTGGAAATGACTGAACTTATTCGTCTCTATCAGGAAAACGAGATCCCGGCGGGACGGCTGCTGGCCAAGCCCCACTTTGTGGCACTCTTTACCGAGCAACTAAATCGGCGACTGGCTAAATGTTCACAGACCCAACCGGCGGCTATCAGCCCTGAGCGAATCGCGTTGGCCTTGCAGTGCCTGGCAACGAAGAACTTGCTGCCTGTGCTACGCACGGATCAGCCGTCACTGCGAAGCCGACCACGATAATAGAAACATTCCTAACTGAACTTCTTCAGAAGATATGCCAGCTCCTCGATAATCTTGAGGTGCTGAGTGCATTTCTGTTCGCATTGGCCGCATTGCGTACACCTGGCGGGCGAATTGTCCGCCTTGACCAGCCGTCGGTACGTAGCGCCGGCCCGGTCGGACATGTGGAGCAATCTCTCAAGGTAAACTATGTTCATCATAGCCGGGATATCTATCCCCTCCGGGCAGGGCATACAGTACTTGCATCCACTACAGAAGCCCAGGCCCTTGCTGGAAATCTCGGCCATGGCCTCTTCGAGATCTTTGCGCTGCTGAGCCGTCAAAGGCGGTTTGGAATAGTTGTCAATCGTAGAGGTAATATCCGAAGGTTTATTTATTCCACAGAGAATAGTATCAATATTGTCATCGCCGGCCAGATATCTGTGTGCAGCCTGGACAACATCGTCGATACCCAGCGCATCCGAAACCACCCGCTGCAAAACAGGCGACTCTTCTGCCAAAAATCCGCCGGCCAAAGGATTCATCACCAGCGTGGCAATACCCTTTTCATGCGTCCGGGCAATGATCTCTTTGTAGGTCGGATTAAGCACGTTGTGCGAGAAGAGAATGGCCTCGCACCAATCGGCTTGGTCAATATACCTGCGGATATTATCAGGCGTATCATGTGTGGTGAAGCCGATATGTCCAATTAATCCTTCGTCCTTGGCTCGGCGGATTCCATCCAACATGCCACCCTTACAGGTAGCCTGCTGGTACTGCTCGAAGTTGTTTATACTCCATATCTGATAGAAATCCAGATAGTCAACATCGAGCCGTTCCATCGACTCAAGCAAACGCTTATAAGCGCACTGGGCGGAGGTGTCATCGTCCGGCTGGACCTTTATGTTCCAAGGACACCACTTGGTGGAGAGTATTACTTTCTCCCGGTACCCATCTTTAAGGGCCTTGGCCAGTATGGTTTCGCTGTTGCCATAGCCCCTGGAGGTATCAATGTAAATCATTCCTGCATCAATTGCCTGCCTTATCAGAGGTATGGCCAGCTCCTCAGCAGGAAAACGCATCGCACCCATACTTACCGGACAGACTCTGAGCCCGCTTCGTTTGCCGAAATCAACCTGTTTTGTCTGCACGGACAAGGAATACTTAAACCTCCTTGGCGTCAATCCAGCTCATCATCTTGCGGAGCTTCTTGCCGGTTTTCTCGATCAAGTGATCGTGGTCAGCTTTGTGCAAGGCATTAAAGACAGGTCGGCCGGCCTGGTTCTCCAGAATCCATTCGCGAGCGAACTCGCCGGAGACGATCTCATCCAGAATTTGCCGCATCTCGTCGCGGGTATCTTCGTTAATAATCCGTGGGCCGCGGGTCAGGTCGCCGTACTCGGCTGTATTGGAAACACTATAGCGCATGTAGTTGATGCCGCCCTGATAGAACAAATCCACGATGAGCTTTAGCTCGTGCATGCACTCAAAGTAGGCCAACTCCGGTGCATAGCCGGCTTCGACCAAGGTCTCGAAGGCCACCTTGACCAAGGCTGTAACGCCGCCGCAAAGGACAGCCTGCTCACCGAACAAATCGGTCTCAGTCTCATCTTTGAAGGTGGTCTCAATGACGCCGGCTCTCATACCGCCGATACCGGCAGCCCAAGCCAGGGCCAAATCCTTGGCCTTGCCCGAAGCATCCTGCTCAACTGCAAACAAGCAGGGCAGTCCCATACCCTTGGCAAACTCGCTACGCAACAGATGGCCCGGTCCCTTGGGAGCGACCATGATTACGTCAACCTCCTTGGGCGGAACGATCTGGCTATAGTGGATATTGAAACCATGCGAGAAACCCAAGGCCTTGCCCCGGCCCATATTCGGAGCTACGTCGCTACGATAGACCTTAGCCTGGACCTCATCGGGTAAAGTCATGATAACAAGATCGGCCTGCTTGGCGGCCTCGCTGGCCGAGACAGGCTTAAAACCGTGCTCGACCGCGAGCTTGTAATTGTCGGTGCCTTCCAACTCAGCCACGATCACATTGACGCCGCTGTCGCGCAGGTTCTGGGACTGGGCGTGGCCCTGCGAGCCATAGCCCAGCACGGCTACGGTCTTGCCCTTGAGGGCTGAAGTGTCGGCGTCTTTTTCGTAATACACTTTTAACTCAGACATTTTAACTCCTTTAGACATAGGAACTCGCTGTACTGACATCAGATTCAGCGATGTTATCCAAAAGTAACGGCTCGCCAGTGATTATTCTTTGACACCACGGGGCATGGCAATTACACCCGTGCGGGCCAACTCCTTAATTCCATAGGGACGGCAGCACTCGATAAAAGCCTCCACCTTATCCTCCGGGCCGGTGAGCTGCACCATAACACTCTTGGGCGAAACGTCAACCACCCGTCCGCGAAATATATTTATCAGGTCCATAAGTTGACCTCTGCGCTCGGCGGTGACAGCTATCGTAACCAGCATCAAATCCCGCTCGACGTGGGCGACGCCGGAGAAATCGCGCACCCTAATAACAGCTACCACCTTAGCCAACTGCTTGCGGACCTGTTCCAGTACCCGGTCATCACCTCTGACCACTATGGTCATGCGTGACAGATCCGGGTTCTCTGTTTCACCAACCACCAGGGAGTCGATATTAAAGCCGCGTGCTGCGAACATACCAGCCACGTGAGCCAAGACTCCCGGCTCGTTCTGCACCAGGGCACTGATGATATGTCTCATAGTTTCACCTCAGAACTTTGGAGTGAACTTCTTAGGCTAACGGACCCATTTTCATTTCGTGCAGACTCTTGCCGGCCGGCACCATGGGCCAAACGTTTTCCTCGGGGTCAACGTGAAAATCGATCACCACCGGCCCGTTAGTGGCCAGCGACTGCTCGATGGCCTCGCGGACCTCGCTCTTTTCCGTAACCACCATGCCGGTAGCTCCAAAACCCCTGGCCAGAGCGGCAAAATCCGGACTCTTAATCGGCGTCGCTGAGTAACGTTTGCCGAAGAACAACTCCTGCCACTGTCGAACCATGCCCAGATAGCCGTTGTTCAGGATCATCGACTTGACCGGCAGGGAGTAATTAACCGCGGTGGCCAACTCCTGCATGGTCATACAGAAACTGCCGTCACCGTCAATGCTGACCACCACCTTATCAGGGTTGCCACGCTGAGCGCCGTTGGCTGCCGGCAGACCAAACCCCATAGTCCCCAAACCGCCAGAGCTTATGATCTGACGAGGAAAACTCCAGCGGAAGAATTGAGCTGTCCACATCTGATGCTGGCCGACGCCGGTAGCCACGATCGCCTCACCTTTGGTGGCCTCGCAAATCTGCTCAATCACGTACTGCGGCTTAATGACACCGGCTTTACGATCATAAGTCAGCGGATACTGCTTTTTCCATTTGCCGATCTGCTCGATCCAAGCTGTACGCGGACGATGCTCAACGAGCTTGAGCAGCTCTTTGAGAATATTGGCGGCGTCGCCGACGACCGGGATGTCCACCTTGACGTTCTTGGCAATACTGGAGGGGTCCACGTCAATGTGAACTATCTTGGCCTTGGGGGCAAATGTAGCCAGATTGCCGGTAACACGATCTTCAAAACGCGCTCCAATAGCCACCAGCAAATCGCAATCCTGCACCGCGAAGTTGGCATAGGCTGCCCCGTGCATACCCAGCATATTCAGGCTCAAGGGGTTCTCCTGATCGAAAGCACCCAGAGCTAACAGCGTGGTAGTCACGGGCACATTGGCCTGCTTTGCCAATTGTCGCAGCAGATCCGAAGCGTTGGCCAAAATCACTCCACCACCAGCGTAAATAACAGGCCTTTCGGCAGCGTTGATGGCCTTGGCAGCAGTCTGAATCTGGCGCGGATTGCCGAAAAGCTGAGGTTTATAGCCGGGCAGACGAATCTGCTTATCGGGAGTGCCGGCCAACTCGGCCATGCTAACGTCAAAGGGAATATCCACCAGGACCGGGCCGGGCCGACCCGTCCGGGCCACATGGAAGGCCTCATGAATAATACGGGCTAAATCCTTCACGTCTTTGACCAGGATGTTGTACTTGGTCACCGGCCGGGTGATGCCCGTAACATCTGCCTCCTGGAAAGCATCGTTACCGATGAGTGTCGTTTTCACCTGTCCGGTAAAGGCCACTATTGGAATCGAGTCCATGTGGGCTGTGGCCAATCCGGTAATCAGATTGCAGGCTCCCGGACCGGAAGTGGCCAAGACCACGCCGACCTTGCCCGTGGAACGGGCGTAGCCGTCGGCTGCATGGGCTGCCCCCTGCTCATGACGGGTCAACACGAATTTATCCAGGCTCTCATACAACTCATCGAAAATCGGCAGAACCACGCCGCCGGGATATCCGAAAATCGTATCCACTCCCTCAGCCTCTAAAGTCTCCCGAAATATAACTGCTCCTGTACAGGCTTTGCCCTTCTGAGCAGACTTGAGCTTCTTTTGTTTTGCTTTTGCCATTGTTAGTTACCTCACTCTACTGTGCTCGTTACTGTCGTAAACTCCCGAGGCGGCTCGAGACCATTACCAAAAGAGCCGGGCCTCAAGAACCCCGGCTCAAATTACGGCCAATATAGTCGCCGCCGAAGCGCGACCACATTGACCTAGAGTACGACCACAGCAGAATTTTTTCCCGTCTGCTCCAATTGAATTATCCTCCGCCGCTGGCACCGGCTGTTAGAGGATGCCCTGCCCAAATGTATGTGTGTTATCATCACTATCTTTCTTTACCTGTTCGTCCTGGGCCTGATCAACCTGATCTTGCGCGGGTTTCTCATCCGGGCCCTCCGGATGAGCAGCACTTTCTTCCGTGTAATCCTCGTCCTCGCCGTGCAGCAATTGCGGCATATAGCCGGGTTCACTGGAACTTTTCAGCTCCTGGCCGTAGGCCTGGAAAATAGCCTGCTCAATAGCCTGGCGGCAAGCGGCATTTACCGGATGGGCAATGTCCACATGCAACTTTAGCCGACCGTGCCCGTCCCGCGACGCCCGAGACTCATCCAAACGAGCGCCGCATTCGCTGCAAAAGCGGGCTCGCAGAGAATTCTTGTTACGGCACATCGGACAACGATCCGTGATCCGGCGACTAGGCATGGCTACAAATAAGCCGTTGGTACCCTCAATCACCTTGACATCACGGACGACGAAATCGCCGTCAAATGTTACCGAGCAGAAGGCCTTTAATCGCTCGTCCTTACGCCCTACCAGCTTGACTCGCACTTCGGTGATCTGCATTTGGGCCTCCATGAAGGCTGCCCAGCTAATGGTGCCCGCCATGCACGACCCGGACCCAGGCTCGCAACCGGGGGCTAAGTCCACACACCAACTGTCTCGCTCTGGTGAGCGAACCAAACAGGCACACCAATGCTGAGCCACTGCCACAAAGCTGCACGTTGGCTGCCCCAGCGGCAAACATGGCTTTACGCCAATCCGCCAACTGCGGCAGAACCCCACAGGCAGCAGGTTCCAGCATATTAAAGATCACCACGCCGGCTGATTCCGGCCTGTGCAGACCAAGCTGACAATCCGTTATTGTAGCTACCTGTGGTACTTTGGTCAATAACTCATCGAACTTACGATAAACCTTCTCAGTGGCCAGCGGAAAAGGTGGACAAAGCAAGACGGCCCAAAATGGCCAGTCAAACCCCAGCGGCTCGACCGCTTCGCCCCGGCCACGGACCAGCGAAAGCGGGCCGGCTAGGAACAAGGGCACATCACTGCCGAGCTGGGCTGCGACTCCAGCCAACCGAGTATTGTCGTAACCTAGTCTCCACAAAGCGTTTACAGCCATCAGGCAGGCTGCTGCGTCAGAGCTTCCACCGCCCAGGCCTGCCCCGATGGGGATGTTCTTTTCCAGATGCATCCATAAATCAGGCTTTCTTTTCGCCAGCAGGGCGAGGGCCTGAGCTGCCCGAATGACCAAATTATTTTCGTCGCAGGCCAAATCCGCATTTGTGCAGGTAAGCTCGCAACCGCCTGAGGATGGACGTATGGTCAGCCGGTCAACGAGGGAAACAGTGGCCACTATGGATTCGACCGGGTGGAAGCCATCGGACCGACGCGGTCCGACCCAAAGGGTGAGGTTAATCTTGGCTGGTGCGACAACACGGACTCCGCCGTCCGGCAGTCGGGTCAGTCTTGGCTCACCGGGAAGCCATTGGCTGGCAGCCACTTGTCCGGGCTGTATCAGCGGCTGATGTGCATTGGAAGGCGATGTCTTGGACAATAGTATTCCCGTTTGTATCCGGACCGGTATCAGAGTGAATAACTGCTGGGTGTTATTGTAGAGGATAGGAGTGGGATTGCAAAGCCTACTAGCGGGCATGGCCACGCTTGACAGACAAGGCCAAAGGCGGTTAGATAGTTTTTATGAGCTATCAAACCGCGCCGGTCAAGTCAATTGGTCAATGGCAACTACACAAGCGCTTGTACCACTGGGTACTAAGCTGGGCCCAGCATAAGTATGGCCCGATTGTAATGGTTTCCATCGCCTTGGTTGAGCCGATCTTTCTGCCCATACCGGCTGATCTGCTGCTGATAGCCATGTGTCTGGGTAAGCCCAGAAAGGCTCTATACTACGGTGCGTTGGTTTCCATTTTTTCCATTCTAGGTGGATGCCTGGCCTTCGGCCTGGGATTGGCTGTCGGTGAGCAAAGAGTTCTGGATTTCTTCGCAGCTATGCCCATCGGGTCGGACTACCTGCAGACCAAGGCCGCTCAAGCTCTGGATCTCTATGCGCGGTTCGGTTTCTGGGCGGTGGCTATCTCGGCCCTGACGCCGGTGCCTTACATGCTCTTCAGTTGGCTGGGAGGCTTTGCCCGGATATCCTTCGGGATGTTCCTGCTAACCTCGCTGGTTTTTCGCACGCTGAGGTTCTCCAGTCAGGCTGTCTTGATCTATTTTCTGGGAGAAAAGGCCAAACCCTGGATCGACAAATACTTTAATCTGGTTTGTTGTCTGGTGATCGCGCTGCTGGCATTGCTGTTTGTACTGAGCAGGTGGATAGCAGGGCATGTACTCGGTAATACTTAGCCGTAAATGCCCAAGGAGGAACACACAATGCAGCCCGAACAACGTCAAACCCTATTGCGTGTAGCTCGAGAGGTGATTGAGGCTGTGGTGCGCGGCGAACGGTGGGTGCCGCATAAGTCCGGCGATCCGCTGTTCAGCGAAAAACGCGGATGCTTCGTGACCATAAAAAACCGTGGACGGCTGCGCGGCTGCATCGGAACTTTCCAAGCTGATGCTCCCTTGCTCAAGAGCATCGAATGCATGGCTGAGGCCGCGACACGTGACCCGCGTTTCCCGTTCGACCGCATCACACCAAGCGAACTGAAATGGCTGGATATCGAGATATCGGTTCTCTCGCCGTTGAGGAAAACGTCCGATCCGCTGGCGCTGGAACTGGGCAAGCATGGTATCTACATTCGGCGGGGTTCAAAGGCGGGCTGTTTTCTGCCTCAGGTAGCCACGGAACTGGGATGGAGCAAGGAAGAATTCTTGAGCCATTGCTGTGCCGACAAGATCAGTCTGGCACCCGATGCCTGGAAAGACCCCGAAACGGAAGTGTTGCTGTTTACAGCCGAGGTCTTTCACTCGCCCGCGCCGGGGGGTTCTTCTTAGTCGGCCCAACTGGGTTTGCGGTACTGAAAGTTCTTATCCGTAACCTTAGCGGAGTTGACTTGCACGTCTTTGAGCTTCAGGTCCAAGACCAGCTTTTCCTGGAACCAGGTGATTCGAATCCTGGTAGCCAATTTCGGGCCATCGAAGTTACGGTAATCATCCAAGGCGGCTGAGAGATACCGTTGGCCATGCTCGTCGAAAAGCTCAATTAAATCAACTTGTTGGCTGCGGCGATTCCACCAAATATCCCTGCGAACCCGAAGCGAGCCCGCAGTCGTACGCTCAATAAACGAGATAACATAATAGGACGGCTCATCGTAGCCTCGGCAGACGGGCCAAGGCTCCTGGTCGAGCTTATCCGGTAATTCATAGACTCCCAAAACACTGAGTAAATCCAGGGCCTGGCTGGCGGGACCGGCTGAATCTTGGCCATAGGCAACAAACTCGTGCACCGGATCGTTTCGCGGAGTCTTCAGTGTGTACCAGTAACCCCGGCTATTGGAGCCCAACTGGAATTCAGCGGCCCCGAAGCTGTCGCCGCCCTTGAGCAGCAAATCTTTCGGCGGTTGGCCGTATTCAGGTTTGCGCAGGATCAGATGTCCACTGACGCTGTGTTTTTCGTCCGGAGTCTCGACCTTTATATCCAAACGGGACCAGAGATTGCGAATCAGAACGTTATTGGCATTTATCTCAGCGATAAGCTCCGGCGTGGTCCTCTGCACAGCAGGG
>JAACET010000048.1 GCA_011682385.1 Actinomycetota bacterium
CCAAACGGCTATGCTGCGGGTGGAACCACAATTATCTGTTCCGAGTCCTTACGCAAGACGATCAAGGAATTTAGATGCGATTGCCCTGCGTCTTGACGAGCGAGCTTGCAGTAGTTAAGATAGCGGCCTCACCAGGGCTTACGGAAAAAGTCCTCAGCGCCCCCATCGTCTAGCGGCCTAGGATACCTGGTTCTCAGCCAGGTGACAGGGGTTCGAGTCCCCTTGGGGGTATTTGTTGTAAGTTGTTGTATTCGCAAAGACTTGCATCATTTCGTATAGTCCCGCAACCAACAAGGTTTACATCATTTTCTGATTTTTCGTGCGAAGCAGTGCAAGGCTCTGCGGACGCCTGCTGCACCGGATTCTGCACCGCTTTTTTGAAATGGTCTTCTGTTACCTGAAGGTAATGCTTGGCTGCAATTGCTGGAAAGTTGCCTATCCATGAACAGATTGATCTGCAGCCGGAATCCTGATCCATCACCGGCTAGATTAGGCTCAAGGCCGATATATCCGTGGGAAACCGTGCGATCACCCGCGTGCGACGCCTGACGTGCCCTTTTTGTGTGGTTATGGCGTTAATCGTTTCGCCAAGAGAAGGAGATCAGCGTTCTTGGCGCTGCCCATGCCGATAGTCCTCCAAATAATGTCATTTACAGGACTTATCGGCTGAATATATTCAAACTCTTGAGCCCTTATGGCGCTGTAGTACTATAAAGACGACAAAAACTTCGCTGGTGAAGATCTGTAGCGGGGGGGGATCAAGCGGGAAGTAAATCGCAGAAGTGAAATCTTCCCCCGCGGACAACCGTCTCCCCCCTGCTAAAGCCAATCGCTTCGTTATTATTAAAATTATTAAAGATCGGGCCGGCATAGACAAAGGAATGAAACTCACCATTCTCACCGCAGGCATCCACCCCCGCCGGCAGCTCAGTCAAGAAATCTCTATCAAAATCTCGCCCCACAAACCGCCCATCCAGCAACTGCGAATCCACGCAGGTAATCACCGCCCGAAACCCCGCCTCGATAAACTTCTGGGCCAACTCATCTGTGGCTCTGCCCCACAGCGGAAAAACCGCCTCCATATCAACCTTAGCCAGATTGTCTTCGCGATACCTGCGCACGTCCTCCAGGAACAAATCCCCGAAGGCCACCTTCCGCACACCCGCATCCCGATACCTCTCTAGTACCTCTCGCATCCGCGCCTCGTATTGGGCATTATCCCCGTCAGCCGTTATTAGCACCTGCTCCAACGGATACCCCGTCGCTTTCGCTTGCTGTTCCAGCAGCCCCCTCCGTACGCCATGCATACTAATCCGGTCGTATTCGGCAGTAACCGTAGTCAGCAAGGCCGTGATTTCATATTGCCCACAGCGCTCGATCTCCCACAGCCCCAGGGCAGAGTCCTTGCCGCCGCTAAAGCACAGCAGTAATTTTTCTTTACTTGGCACTTCTCTGCTCATTTGATTTGTTCCGGCGAAAGGGCCTCATTCATGGCCCCGCTCCTGAATCCCTGCAAATCGAAGGTTACATACGTATACCCCAGCCCCTTCAGGCGTGAGACAATGCTTTCTCGCAGCTTCGCATCCAGCAACTTATCAAACTGTCCCGGCGCAATCTCGATCCGGGCCAACTTCTCATGGCTCCGCAGCCGCAGCGGAGAAAACCCCAGCGTGCTCAGAAAATCTTCCCCCGCCTCGATCTTTGAAAGTGCTTCCGCCGTCAAAGGCTGACCGTACGGTACTCTGCTCGCCAGACAGGCCATGCTCGGCTTATTCCACGTACTCAGTTCTAACTCTCTGCTCAGGGCCCGAATTTCATCTTTGCTCAAACCCACCTTTTGCAGTGGCCGAGCTATCCCCAACTCATCGCCAGCCCGCAGACCGGGCCGATAGTCCCCCGCATCGTCTGTATTAGCTGCCGTGGCTACTTGGGCGAATCCTTCTTTGCTTGCTATTTCTTTGAGTTTGCTCAGCAGTTCTTTTTTGCAGTAGTAGCATCTTTCCGGCGGATTAGCCGCATACTCTGGATCGTCCAGTTCACAGGTATCGATTATTCTCTGTCTAACCCCCAGTTTCTTAGCCAATTCCACAGCGTGTTCCAGTTCGCGTGACGGATAGGTTACGCTTCGCCCGGTAACCGCCAGCACCTTGTTTGCCCCCAGCGTTTGGACAGCCACAGCCAATAGGAGCGTCGAGTCTACTCCACCGGAGAACGCCACCACCAGCGACCCCATTTTTTTTAGTTCCGTCCGCAGTGCCTCAAGTTTCTTTTGCATTTCTTCCGTGACGCTTGGTTCATTAGCCATGAGCAACACCTTTCTCACATATTTAGCCCCCGGTTTCACCGGGGGTTTCTTTAATGCCCCCGACCTACGTATCGGGGGGGATTAAATCGGTTCGAGCGAATTAATTATTTCCTCGACAGTCGTTATTGCCAAGGCTGTCACCGAGTCAGCCGCACCGTAGTATATCAGCAGCTCATCTTTCAGTTCCACAACCCCGCAGGTAAAGACCACGTTGCCCAGCAGCCCCTTCAGCTCGTACGGTGCCTCGGGCGTCAGGATCGGCTCTTTCGAGCGAGCCAATATCTTGCTGGGATTGTCGCCGTCCAGTAGCACAGCCCCCAGGCAGTAGCGATTGTCTTTGTCTACTCCGTGATAGATTTCCAGCCAGCCTTTTGGAGTCCGCAAAGGCACAGCCCCTGCTCCGATACGGACGCAGTCCCAGGAATCCTCGCGTACATCCATTATTTTTTGATATTCACCCCAGTGCAGCAGATCTTCGGATCGGCCCAGCCACATGCCTGGCGTACCGATATGTTTTGGGTAAGGCCGGTGTATAGCCATGTATTTGCCTTCGATTTTTTCCGGAAATATGACTACGTCGCGATTTTCCGGTGCGAAGATTAGCCCATGTCGGCCAAAGTTTTTGAAATCATCTGTAGACGCCAGAGCTGTGGCGATCCCCGCTGGCGAGACAGCCGTATGGGTGATGTAGTATTTGCCGTCGATATGGGTGATGCGTGGGTCTTCCAGGCCGAAGGCCTCCAGGTCTGCTTGCGGCAGCATAGCTGGGGTTGGATTAACGCTGAATTGTCGGCCGTCGTCACTGCGGGCCAAACGCAGATGGCTCAAGGTAGTCAAGTATGGCTGCCCTTGATAGATCAACATCCGCGGATCGCTGTCGTCCAGGTCCGGCGAGCCCTTTTTGATCGATTTGAGTTTGACCTTTGGCCCTTCGTTTGTGTGTTCGATTATGGGGAAGGTTATATAGTCAGCTTCAGCATCTTTGGCCGTTTCCGCCACTCGCAGTAGCAGGAGGATTTGGTTTTTGAATTTGACAGCCCCAGCGTTGAATGCACAAACTACTTTTAGTTCTTTTAGGGAGGGCTGAACGTCGCCTGGTTTGACTATGGGGTTATTTTCATAGCGGAGCATGTGTTTTTAGCCTTTTGGTTGAGAGGGTTTCTCAGCAACTTTTGGGTTGTGGGCTAGGATATCGTTTAGACGTGGTTTGAGCAAGAGTATTGACGTATCTTGCCGGCTCGTGTAATCTATGTGCCGTCGATTTGGCATTCCCCGGTAGCTCAATTGGTAGAGCGAGCGGCTGTTAACCGCTAGGTCGCAGGTTCGAGCCCTGCCCGGGGAGCGCTTTTCCTATTTACAAACAAGCCATTTGGCACATTGGTTAGCTGATTCCGACCGCCACAACCAACGCCCGTTTCGCCTGTTATACAAAGGGGTTGTGTGGCCTTCACTCTCTGTCTAGAGAGCGCGCCCGTTAACCAGATAGTCAGCCTTCAACTGGTTTTAGCCTGCGCTCTCAGACTCTCTGTTCTCTCCTGCCCCAGTGGTTAATAGACACGTTCGAAATGCACCCCCAAAACACAAAAATTCAACATTGTCTGCGAAGGATCGCTGCGCGACGCAAAAGAGCAAAGCTAGGGGAACCTTTATTCTTGGCTTTCGTAAAGGACGGGGCGAAACTGATTATGCGCCCTCTGAATATAGAGGTGGTTCAGCCGTTCAGCCGGTCCATGCGTTCTGCAACAATTCCAGCCAAACGCTCACGTAGGGTCGGGCTTAACATCGAGGCGGCGATCATCCCATGGAAATCCTCTCGTAGGCTCAGCAGTTGCGAAAGTTTTTTTTCCGTGTAATCGGCAGCAATTTCCAGGCGGGACGCGAAAACCGCAAAATCACCACGAGCTATGCGGTTCCGTCGCCCGTTGAGCGTCAGGGCTAATTCATCAGCCTCTTCGCGAATCACCAGCCGAGATGAAACAAGATCATACACTGGCGAAAGGGATACCTTATCTTCCGTTGTCAGTAATGAAAAATTCTTCTTGTGAGCGTCACCGTTGCCGATGACGAAGTTGAAGACCGTAAGATCGAACAGTCGTTGCAGTTCCAGGGGCGCAAAAGTGCAATAGTTACGGATGGCTTGGGCGATCTGCTCATGGCTGCCGACGTATTTATCTCGGCCACCAAGAATCTGCTGCATGTCTTCGCAGTGTAGCTTTTCAATCTTCCGTCCCTTCTTGCGGCGGTCGAATCGTTTGACTAGATAGGCAGGGCTTCCGTCGGCCAATTCAAGCAGAAGGAAATCCGCTGTATTCAGACCGAACCGCTTACCCATCTGCATGCAGAGATACTCATTCTGCGGCAGTTCGGCAAACTCCTGCGTTTGTGGCTTGAGAATGAATTGGCCGTCGCGTTCCACGGGAACCAACTTGTCTCCGTCGAGACGAACAGATAGTTTCGGCTGGACCCCAGAAATGCTCAGCTTGCCAGCTAGTCTCTGGGCTTCGAGCGAGATCTCCTTCAGAGAGATCGGAATAGTTGGAAGGATGGGTTTGCCGAACATACCCCGGAGCGTCTTGGCGTCATAGTTAATCATCGCTAGTAAGAACCTCCCGTACACTTACCGCCCCAATACAGTCGCCGCATGTTTTCAGCAACAGGCCGAAGGTGTCGGACTTATCCACCTTGAGCATCCGGGAGACGATATTGAGATACCACCCTTCGGGAACCAGTCCGGCAAAGAATGGAAATAGCTCGCTCGACTCAAACGGCTTGGTCTGCAATGGCAGCGTCAATGAAATCGGCTCACCATCATTATTGACGTATGTTTCGGCATAAGTGAAACGATAACCGCTGGTATCGAGTTCTTCCATTCGACCGGCCAAATGATCGCGATAGTAGATGTCCGCTTGGCGGGTCATGATTTCTTCCCGATACGCACCTCGCGGCCGAACAATGCCAGTACCTGATTGACCTTGTCCAGTCGTACAGTAGTTTTGCCTTGTTCCAATTTGCGAACGAACCGTAAGCCCACGCCCGCCCGTTCGGCTAATTCAACCTGCGACAGCCCGGCTGCCTGACGCATCTGCTTGATGTCGTTTGATAAAGCCATGCTGCAGTCCCTATCGGGTATAATACAAGCATTCTATGAGTCCATTTTCTTGGAATCTCCTATAAAGTCAAGGTATTTATACCCTTTAGGGTATAATATGCTAAGAATTGTGAGCCAGAAACGGAAGAAATGGCCATATGGGGGACACATTATACCCGATAGGGACTTTTTTGATAAGTTGCGAGGTGTGGTTGATCGCTTTTTGGTGCGGCGTCTCTGGCCCTAATGGTCAGTCGACACATTAAAGATGTACAGGTGGAGGCAAAAAAACCAATATCCCTGCGAAGGATCGCTGCGCGACGCAAAAGAACAAAGGTAGAGGAACCTTTGTCTTTTTGGTCCTCGGAAGGGAGCCTTTGTTGCGTCGCCACGATCCATGTAAACCAGCCAACATGACCGCCAAGGACCGGCGAAATGAACTGTCTGCCATTCTAGCCCGGGGCCTATGTCGCCTATGGTCGGCAGGCGCAAAAAAACCTCACAATTCTGGGAAAAATGCCTTGATCTGTTCGCCGACATCCGGCTCAGTGTGACCCAACGGTTAATAGGCTTTTGAAAAGAAAGGGGCACATTATGAGCAAAACGAACATGCGAAAGGAACTGGCCGATTTACAGAAAATGGCCGCCAAAGACCTGCGGGCCAAATATCGCGAACTGTTCGGCGATGATTCGCGGTCCGGCAACCGCCAGTGGCTTTTCCGCCGCTGTGTGTGGCGATTACAGGCCCTGGCCGAGGGGGGCCTAAGTGACCGAGCACGGCAGCGGGCCATGGAGATTGCCAATGATGCTGATGTGCGATCCATCCCACCTCGCCCGGTGGTTCCCGACAAAACCATGCTGCAGCAGACTAGGCCCACTGATATCAAGGCGGATGACCGCCTGCCCATGGTCAATACCGTCTTGACCAGGAAGTTCAAGCGCAGGGTCCATACGGTAACAGTCCTGCCCAACGGCTTTGAGTATGATGGCCAAATCTACAAGAGCCTAACCGCGGTCGCCAAGATCATCACCGGCAGCCATTGGAACGGCTACCACTTCTTCAAGAAATCATTATTACACACCAAGCAACTGCGGGAGACTGCATGAAACCGGAAGAATCAAAAACCGTTCGCTGTGCCATCTACACCCGCAAAAGCACTGATGAAAATCTTGAGCTGGACTTTAATTCTCTGGATGCCCAGCGCGAGTCAGCCGAGGCCTATATTGCCAGTCAGAAGCACTCCGGCTGGATATGCCTTGCCGACCGCTACGATGACGGAGGCTTCTCTGGGGGCAATACCGACCGTCCTGCCTTCCAGCGTCTGATGGCCGACATCAAAGCCGAAATGATAGACTGCATTCTGGTCTATAAGATTGACCGATTGAGCCGTTCGCTGCTGGATTTTGCCATGATCATGGAGGTCCTGGATCAGAATGGTGTGTCGCTGGTTTCGGTTACCCAACAATTCAATACCACAACCTCCATGGGCCGGCTTACATTAAATATTCTGCTCTCCTTTGCCCAATTCGAGCGTGAGATTATTTCCGAGCGTACCCGGGATAAAATTGCCGCCGCCCGGCGCAAGGGTAAATGGACCGGCGGCCCGCCGGTGCTGGGCTACGACCGCATGCGGGACAATACCGGGTCAAGACTGGTGGTCAACGAGGACGAGGCGGAGAAGATCCGGGCCATCTTCAGCAAGTATCTGGAACTGGGCTCGATCCTGGAGACGGTCCGCTGGCTTGACGGCCGGGGCTGGCTGAACAAGAAATATCAGACTAGCAAGGGCCAATGGCGAGGCGGGAAGGATTTTGATAAATCCACCTTGCACAGGCTGCTGAACAATCCACTCTACATCGGCAAGATAACCTATAAGGGCCAGAGCTACGAAGGTGAGCATCAGGCGATAGTGGACAGTGACCTTTTCGGGCGGACCCAGGCTATGTTCCGCCGTAACCGCAACGGCGGGGGAAGGCACCCGCGAAACAAGTACGGGGCTTTGCTCAAGGGCTTGGTACGCTGCAAACACTGCGGCTGCGGGATGAGCCACCATTACAGCGCCAGAGGCCAGCGTCGCTACCGGTATTATGTCTGCTATATCGCTCAGAAAAAGGGGTGGTCGGCCTGTCCGTATCCGTCACTGCCTGCGGGTGAGTTGGAGCGTTTTGTTGTTGAGCAGATCAGGGAACTCACCCAGGAACCACAGTTGTTGGCTGATGTAGTCCGCCGAGCCCAGGGCCAATTGACCCGCCAGATTGAAGAGCTCAAACAACAGCGTCGCCTGCGTGAAAACCGGGCCCGAAGGATTAACGAAAACCTCGCTGAACTAGCCAAAATGCCAAATGCCTCAGGTGTGGCGGATGAGTTGGCCGAGTTGCAGACGGACTCGGTCAAGATCGAGAGGGTTATAGGCGAGATCAATCAGCAGATCGTGGAATTACAGGAGCGGATGGTTGGCGAGGATGAGCTGAGCGGGTCACTAGAGGCCTTCGAGCCCATCTGGGACAGCCTGCGTGCAGCTGAAAAAGCCAGATTGATACATCTGCTTGTCCAGTGCATCGAGTACGACGGCGAGAACGACCAGATTGCCATTACTTAGTCGTCCCTGAAAAAGTAGGATTACGCAGCGACGGCTGGTTGTGGGCTCCGCGACAGGATGGCTAACAACAGATGGCGGGTGTAATTTGTCGGGCCATTGCCACAGCGCACGCCAAAAGGCGGCTAGGAGTTTGCGGAGATTGGCTCCGATCCCTGCTAGCAAAGCATTGATTCGGTCGCCTGATTCATTTTTCAGGAAGTTCCGGTTCATTCGATGGTCTGATTTCAAATGGCCAATCTTGGGTTCGATCGCTGCTCGACGTTTCTTGCGTTTTCGCAATGTCGCGGTGGCCTTCTTTCGGCCCCGTCGGCCGGTAATATGAACTTCTGCTTCACCAATGTAATTGTGACCCCTGTAGCCTTGGTCGACGAATATTTCTTTTACTTCTTTGCCGGTGATCCGTTCAGTTTGTGAAAGGGCGTCAGCCAAGGTGTGGCCGTCATACGGATTGCCGTGTAATGCATCAACTCCAACCACCCAATTACCCACGTTCGTCGTCGCTACGCTAACCTTGCAACCAAACTCGTATCGTTTGTGAGCTTTGCCCTTACTGATGCATGCCACTTCAGGAGCGTCAATACTGTAAAGTTTGTTCTTGCTGTTACGCTGTTGGCTTAGAAGCTGATCTGCCCGAGAAAGAAACGTTTCCAACTCTTGGTCAATTACTTGTGCTTTGCGCCGAATGTCTCGCATCACTCGGCCTAATAATGTTTTCAATTGTCGAGTGCATCTCTTAGCTCGTTTGAATTGACGAGCATGGCCATAACGACCTTGTTGCCTTAGTATTCCTGGAGCCTTGCGAATGTATGTTTGCCGCAACAGTAGATCACGACGCTTAGCCAAATTCACCAAGCGTAGCAACATCTTGGTATACAACCGTGCATCGGTAGGAAAAGCAATCGCTTTTTCTTGTACCGTGGTGTCGACTGTGATTTTGCGTAATTGCTGCGAAGTTATTTGCCGCTGACTAAGAGCAATGGTTATCGTTTCCTTCAGAAGAAGCTCTAAACGTTCAGCACCTACCCGTTGACGCCATTTGACCATACTGGTCGGATGGATCGGACAGTCATGCTGTAAGTATTCAAAACCGCAAAAGTATTGCCAATAAGGATTTTCTACCCAGCGAGCTACCACCGACTCGTCGGACTCGTTGAAGGTATGCTTGAGATAATGCAAGCCGACCATCAATCGAATCGCATTGCCAGGCCTTCCCATATCTTCGCTGTAACAGTTAGCGAATTGTGTGTCGAAACGATTCCAGCTGATAGCTTTTGCTAATTGGCAGATTTCGTGGTCGAGATTGAGTATCTGGTTGAAATTCGCCCGGAATAATTCAAACTGATCTGCTGAAGTGGGTTTGGGTTTCATTTTTTTTGCGTCCATATTGCAAGGTTTTGGGTATCTTTCCGTGACTTCCTTGCAATATTATACCATACGATGTGCCCGTTACTACCTTTACTTACAAATACTTATGACTTTTTCAGGGACGACTACTTATCATCCCAACGGACTGCAGGCCTTGGTAGAATCGGAGGTATGTCATGCCTGAGAACGGAATCACCCAAAAACATACCCTGAAGTTCATCCGTGAGCACAACGGTCGACGGACAGTTCAGAAGGAGGCCGGTCGAGACAGTCCTACCGCTCTTCCACCTGGTCGATTGCCGCGTGTAACAAAGTTGATGGCCCTGGCCATCCGCTTTGAGCACCTGTTGACAACCAGGGCCGTTACTGACCAGGCCCAACTGGCTGAGCTTGGCCACGTGAGTCGCGCCCGAATAACCCAAATCATGAACCTGTTACACTTGGCCCCTGACATCCAGGAACAAATCCTCTTTCTGCCCCGCATCAGTCAAGGCCGAGACGTAATCACGGAGCGACACCTTAGGCCCATTATTAGATTGCTGAATTGGAATCAACAACGTCAAGCGTGGGCACGTCTATCCTCTTGAAAGTCATTTTGACAGTAAAAAAAATCAGCTAGTACATAATGGCAGTCCTACTACGGTATCGAAGGATTAATTCATCCAGAAACTGCATTATTGACGTTTAATTTCCTGGCACGCTATTTGCATATATATTGTATGGTCCGGGGGTTACGCGCTCTCTCGGTTACACGACGTCGATACAATTTGTCGGTCTTAACCTGACAATTATAAAAAAAACTCACCGACGCTTCTTTACTGGACGCGGTCTGTTTTCCATGGATGGTTTCTTTCTGAGTCTCTTTTAACACGGAGGACAAATTATGTCACAGACGTACCGGCTGAAGCGTTTCACCAATGTTGCTATCCTCAAACAAATCCACTTCCCCTTATTGCTAGAATTCTTCGAATCGGACCAGAGGTTTCGGGACTTCCTTGTTCAACGAGGCCTGAGCTTAACTGCAGATACCGAGCAGTTCGATTACGATGAATTGGCCAAAATTCTCATGTCACCGGACGTAAATACTCCGGATGAGCTATTGGATGCCCTGTACTTCGTAGATAATCTGGCTGAGCCTGATCACTACGACCGTATGTTGGAAGAGTGCCGGGCACGAAATATTGACTTAGGCCCTGAAGATCCCTCTGTGGAAGACCTGACGCTTCGGCTGTGGCTGGCAGACCCGAAAATCCTCGAACGCATCCATGCCGAACAGTACCGGGTCAGACCGAAGAAGTTCGAGTCTTATTTCACCGCAAGTGAAAATCCCCCTGCCTTTGGCCAGCCATCAGAAGCTACCCTGAGTGTCTTAGAAGGCGACCTTAACAGATGGTTCCACACCCGAAAAAAGGGGCGTGGCACCCGGGTCTTCCCCTTTGTAAAGGAAGACGGCGTCTGGTTTCTGATACGCCACGGCCAACACATCAAACGCCAAGGCACCATGGAGCAGGACGGCGAATCCGGGAGCGTCTTCTTTAGGCCGGAGAAATTCGACGTTTTGATTTACTACCCCGAAAAAGGGGAATTGGCCATCTACGCCAATACCAAGGGGGAGCGCAAGACCTACTGTCGCTACCTCGGTAAGCATTTCTTCGCTGACAGTGGGTTCTTTTGCTTCGACCATCCTTTTCCCAAATACACCCTCCAGACGCTGATTGAGCTTGGCCGCAAGGCCCTAATCTGCAGCGACATCGAGGGTATCGAACAGATTCGTCTGTACGAACTGCACTTCAGCCACAACAGCGACTTGCGGAATTGGCGAATGATCAGGGGTGACGACGTCTTCGCCGAAATGGAAGCTAACGGGCCCAACCTGCTTGATGAGGACGAGAGTATTATCCTCCTGAAGGCCAAGTTCAAGGTGACCTTCGCGGGCGGAAAAGAGCGTACCGTGGTGATAGAGCCGCCCAATATTGCCGCCTTCGATCGTGAATCGGACAATGCGATAATTCACGAATGGCTGGATAAACGCGGATTCATTTGCATTCAGGATAACCAGGAGCCGACCCATGTCGAAGAAGCTGATGCCGTTCTGGCGGTTTCTTGAGACTCGCTCAAGCCGTACAGCAGTGATGGGCGAATGGCAGACTATTGCCGGTGATTTACTGTCTGTAATTCGCCCCTTACTGCAACCGATTGATCGCACGGCCACAGCCTACCCCAATCCCCGTCCAGTCGGTAGGTCGATGAAGGTGGTCCGCCACGGTGACGGTACTATCGTGGCCATTGATGAGCATGATCATCAAAACAGGCTCGATCTCAACCCCAAAGACGTGGTTCTTTATCAACTGGACCTGCGAAAGCTCCGCACAACGTTATGCGGATCCCTGAGCTGTGTGAACATAGCCAAAACCCCTGTCGATCAGGCTACACATTGTCTGCAGATCGGAAACTGGGAACCCAAGAAAGCAGCCAGTTTTCCCGTGTACCTGCTGTTGTGTCATCATCGGGGGCTTTTGAAGAAGGATATCTTGAGCCTAATAGCAAGGTCCCAAAGGCCCGGAGCCATTCTGCTGACGCCTACCCGGATGAATTGGGACAGTAAGCTGAGAGAACTGGCTCGTCCACCCAAGATGCTGCTAGTTTGTCTCTCGGAGGTAATCGAGGGGGTCGATGGTGGTTTTAGCGGGGCCCCTGCCTGGGAAGAATATCTCAAGTCTTTCTGCCAGATGGTCAAGCTAGAACTGCCGAGTAGCTATCGCAATAAAAAGCCTGTTCCGATGCGTGGTACACGGTCCGCCAACATTGAAAAACTCGAAAAGGCATTAGAAAGGCACATCAAATCTTCCCGAGATTATGCCCATACTGCAAAGCAGCAAGGACGGGTTCCGAAACTTCTGCCACGGCCGACGCGGACAGTTCTTGGCAAGCAGGTTGGTTTGAGTCCATCTCAGGTATCCCGTTGCATGAATGACCCCAGAGCCAGACTTCTTAAGCTGCTTTGGCACACGGCGGACTCCCTAGAAGATGTTATGAAATACAAACGGCGGCGTTGACCGCCGTTCATTTTGCGCTGGCTTTTGCAGTTACGACTATTTGTTGCAACTGCAAAAGCTTTTTTTATGCGCATAACACATTGACATATCCCTAGTTGCATTTCTTGCAAATTTTTTCACGCCCTTATCTGCAAATCCCCTGGAGGTCGGTGCGACCCGTCATGGGTCGCGAATTTAGACCTCCAACACAGGAGATTTGCAGATGGTTACTCAAACCAACCTCACTCGTTACAACTTCCTCAACAAATCTGTTACCCGGCGGATCAACTACCGCGTCGGCAGGCTCGGGCGCAAGTATTGCCTCTGCCGAGAAGACCGCCAGAACATCCGCCAGGAGTTTTACCTGGCACTGGTCCGGGCCGGGCAAAAGTATGACCCCTTGCGATGCTCGCCGGAGCGGTTCCTCCGCATGGTGCTCAACCGCAACTACAAGCACTTCGTCCGCAAACTGGCTCGTGCGGACCAGAACCGGGCCCGTAGCACCGATGCCCTCTATTTCGATGATATCAAGCCGGGCCTGGAATACGAGATCGTCGATCCCAAGGGCCAAGACAGTCTACGGTATGTCGAAATCCACGAAGACGTCTGGACCGTCGTTAATACCCTACAGCCTAATCTTCGCGATATCAGCCTGGAGTTGATGTCTGATTCGCCATTTGAAGTCGCCCGCCAGCGGGGAGTCCATCACTCAACCATTTACAGGGCCATCGCCAAACTCCGCAAACGCTTCGCTGATGCAGGAATTAAAAGAAATTTTTGAATTAGATGCGAAGGATCGGCCGCCCACGCAAAAAAACAAGAGTGGAGGACATAAGCATGGAGACAATAGTCATGGAAAAACTCAACATCAATCTCAACGTACTGACCACAGAGCCAGCCAAAGCATATCACGCCAAGGTGGGGCGATTCCTCTCCAGTCATCAGTTGCTGGACTTCATCAGATGCCCTTGGCTGCATCGAAAGAAGCAACTGGGGATGATCGAGGATAAGGATTCACCGGCCTATCTCGTGGGTCGGGCGGCGCATACCCGCATTCTTGAAGGCCGTGACGTCTATGGAGAGGCCTTCGCCCAAGGCGGTCCTATCAATGAACGCACAGGCAAACCTTACGGGTCCGACACCAAGGCTTTTGCTCAATGGCAACAAGTCCAGGGCAAGCCGGTCCTTTCCCATAATCAGGTCGAATTAATCGAGAAGTTGGCCGCCGGCGTGTCTATGAACGCCGAGGCGGTTGACCTGCTCCTCTACGGCCAAGCTGAAGGCGTAGTCCGTGCGAACTACTGCGGCCCGCCCTGTCAGATTCGCATCGATTGGTTACATCCGCATCAAGGAATTGTGGATTTCAAGACCTGTGACGACCTGACTTGGTTTGAAGCTGACGCCAGGCGTTACGGCTACCACCGACAGATGGCCTTTTACCGGGCCGTTCTGGCTCAGGTACTCAATGGGTTGCTTGTTCCTGTTCACATCATCGCCGTGGAAAAGAAAGAGCCGTTCCGCTGCGGCGTCTGGCGCGTCGGTGAGGACACGCTGGCCATTGCCCAAAGTGAGAACGAGGCGGCTATTCGTCGGCTGATCCAATGCCAGCAGACAGATTTATGGCCAACTGGCTACGAGGAGGTCCGCATCCTCAAAGTTGCCTGAATATTAATGCCTGGGCGGTGAGTGGCGAGTCCCAAAAAAAGGGACAGCCACCCGCCCGGGCGCATTGTCAGATGAAACCCAAACATAAGGAGCTAAACATGACACTAATGGATTCGCTGGTTACCGCCACCAGCCCGGCACCGCCGAAACTAATCGTTTACGGCCAACCGGGCGTTGGCAAAACGACCTTCGCCGCCTCCGCCGGAGCAGTACTGATCGATTGTGAGAATGGTGCTGGAGCAGTCGGTGGTCTCACCCGCACACCATACCTGCAGACCTGGCTGCAGATGCGCCAATGGCTGGTAGAGCTCGCCTCGGGGGCTGCTGACGGTGCCCATGCCGTGGCTATCGACACCATCGACTGGATGGTCCAGCGTATCGTTGAGCACGTGGTGGTGGATCTGGACGGTAAATCCCCTAACGACATCACCAACACGCTGGGCTCCTCACATGGCGGCTATTACAAGGCCAGGGAGATTGTTCAGAACATCGTCTACCGCGACTTACTGCCCATGCTCAACGCCATTACCGAGCTCGGCGCGGCTGTCATCCTTCTGGCCCATGCGGCCAACACCAAGATGACCACTCCGGAAGGATACGATCTGCGACTGGCGGCTCCGGACCTTCCGCAATGGATTGCACCGCCCTTTATCGAATGGGCTGACGGTGTGCTTTACGCATCTCGCGACGGCGAAGATCGCACGCTCAAGACAGAGGGCACAAACGTCGTACTTGCCAAAAACCGCTATTCCCTACCGACCGAGCTGCCCCTGTCATGGGCGGCACTGATGAACGCAATGACTAACCCTAATTCCAAGGAGATTGAAAATGGCTGACCTGAATGGATTTGATGCGCGCACTGTTGAACCTGCTGCCGATTTCGAGCCTATCCCGGCTGGTAAATACCTCGCCGCGATCACGGCTTCTCAGATGAAGCCGACCAAGAACGGCAACGGCAATTATCTGGAGCTTGAGTTCGCCGTGCTCGAAGGCGACTGCAAGGGCAGAAAGCTTTGGGCTCGCCTGAACCTCAACAATCCCAACACCACGACCGTCAAGATCGCTCGGGCGGAACTATCTGCGATTTGCAGAGCGGTCGGCGTGCTGACGCCGAAGGACTCGGTCGAGTTGCACAATTTGCCGCTGCTGATCACGGCCAAGCTCAAGAAACGAGACGATACCGGAGAACTGACCAACGAGATCAAGGGCTACGCCAAGAAAGAAGCAGCTTCCGGTCAGCCCGAACAGGCCACTACCGATACGCCCCCCTGGAAACGTTGATGATAGAGGTGCTCTTGCCCCTTCGAACGTGGTCTGAGGCGAATCTTCGCCAGCACTGGGCTAAGCGTGCTCGCAGGGCGCGTAAACAACGTCAGGCCGCTTGGCTTCTGGTCCGGGCGGCCTGCAATAGGGCGGACATTTCGTTCTCATCAGGTCCGATAACGGTAACCCTCACTCGTCTTGCCCCACGTAGGCTTGACTGCGACAACCTGGCCAGCTCGCTCAAGGCGGTTCGCGACGGTGTAGCAGATGCTTTGGGAACAGACGACGGCAGCTCGCGTATCAAGTGGCGCTACGATCAGCGAAAAGGCCAACCAGGTGAGTACGCCGTACTAGTGGAAATAGAGTAATGCAACTTCGTCCATACCAACAGGAAGCCGTAGAAGCGACGTACCGCTATCTACGCCAGAACGATGACAACCCCTGCATCGTGATTCCCACAGCCGGTGGCAAGACGCCGGTTATGGCCACCATCGGCCGTGATGCAGTGCAGCAGTGGAAAGGCCGCGTCCTAATCCTCGCTCATGTAAAAGAACTATTAGAGCAAACAGCTTCTACACTGGCAGAGGTCGCGCCGGACCTTGACATCGGCATCTACTCGGCGGGTTTAAAAAGCCGTGACACCAAACACCCGGTCATCGTAGCTGGTATTCAGTCGGTCTATAAGCGGGCCTGCGAGTTGGGCTGTTTCAATCTGATTATGGTGGACGAATCACACTTGCTTCAACCTTGCGGTGAAGGAATGTATCGAACCTTCCTATCTGAAGCCAAGATTATAAACCCCCAGGTAAGGCTAATCGGCCTAACAGCTACGCCGTACCGCATGAGCACGGGCATGATCTGCGGGCCGGATAATCTGCTCAACGAGATATGTTATGAGGTCGGCGTCAAGGAACTGATCGTCCAGGGATTCATCTGTCCGCTCAAGAGCAAGGCCGGCAAGGTCAAGGCCGATACATCCAGCCTGCATATCCGCGGAGGCGAGTTTATCGCCGGCGAAGTCGAGGAACTCATGGACAAAGACAACCTGGTGCGTCTGGCCTGCCGAGAGATCGTTGAACAGACCCAAGACCGCCATTCGGTTCTGATCTTCGCTTCAGGTGTTCAACACGGTCACCACATCCAGCGAGTACTCGAAAGGCTAAATCAGGAATGCGGTTTTGTCTGCGGTGAAACATTGCCGTTTGACAGGGCAGAGACATTAAAGCGCTTCCGCGATGGTGCTCTCAAGTATCTGTGCAATGTTAATGTGCTGACAACCGGCTTTGATGCCCCGAACATCGACTGTGTAGCCCTGTTACGTCCTACCAACTCTCCAGGACTTTATTATCAGATGGTAGGTCGCGGATTCCGTCTACATCCGGGCAAGGAAAACTGTCTGGTGCTGGATTTTGGCGGCAACATCCTGCGCCATGGACCTGTGGACGATCTGCAAATGAAACAACCCGGACAAGGTGATGGCGAAGCGCCTGTCAAGGAATGTCCCGAGTGCAATGCCGTCATCCATGCAGCCTACGTCATCTGCCCCGAATGCGATTATGAATTTCCACCGCCCGAGCGTAAGCAGCACGATCACCAAGCATCAACGGCTGGCATTATCAGCGGTCAGGCAACAGATACCGAATACGAAGTGCAGAACGTGTCCTACTCGGTCCATCTCAAACGCGGTGCGGATTTGAATCACCCACGCAGTATGCGGGTCGAATATCAGCTGAACTACAACTTCTATCAGAGCGAATGGATATGCTTCGAACACAGCGGCTATGCCAGGGACAAGGCGAAAGTCTGGTGGGCCCAGCGAAGCAAAGAGCCGGCACCAGACACGGCTAAACACGCGGTCGAACTGGCCCGTGCAGGGGTGCTGGCTGACACGATGGCTGTCACTGTTCGATCAGTGGCCGGTCAGAAATACGACAGCATCATCGCCTATGAGCTCGGCGAGAAACCCCTATGCCGCCAGCCAGGTTGGGATGATGAAACTATCGACGAAGAGCTGGCACCTGCAAACGCATGGGATGACGAGGAGGTCCCGTTTTGAAGAGTAAGACTAGCCCCAAGAACGTTAGCACCATTGACAGCGTGGTGCATTGTCTCAACGCAACCATGGCCATTGACTTGGACGAGCTCGAGCAGCTGGTTGAGCAGGCCCACGAGTGCGATATTCAGCAGATAGAAGACCCTAATGAAGTATTTCCCATCTCGCGACAGGCCCTGCGGATGTTCTGGTATTTTCGACGCAACATCGACGCAGTCCAGATTCACACGGAGCAGTCGTAATGACAAAAATAACTGCTTCGGTCTTAGCTGAAACTGCCCGAAACTTATTGGCCTCAGGACTGTGCGTCCTGCCGGCCTGGCCACGTGAGAAGCGTCCGACCGTAGCTTGGAAGCAGTATCAGACGCGGCTGCCTACCGGTAGCGAGCTCGAGGCCTGGTTCCCTAACGGACATGGCGGCATATGTGTGCTGACCGGCGGAGTCTCCGGCAATCTGGAGATGATCGACTTCGACTTCGGCGGCGAGCTGTTTTTGCCGTGGTGTAAACTTGTTGAGAAGGTTGACGCAACGCTTATCGATCGCCTGGTAATTGAGCAGTCTCCCTCGGGCGGTTGGCATGTAATCTACCACTGCGAAAGCAATATCTGCGGAAACCTAAAGCTCGCCCAACGCAAGGACGGTAAAAAACTCATCACCCTGATCGAGACCCGCGGCGAAGGTGGTCTGTTCCTGTGCGCCCCGACGGTTGGGTACGAATTGACCCAGGGCGAATTATCCGATCCGCCGCGGCTAACCGAAGGCCAGCGTGATGTTCTCCTGCGATGTGCCTGGGAGCTGAACGAGTATCTGCCAGATGTGGTTGATGGCCCTAAACCCTCAGCAGCAGCCAAGCACATATGCGAACCATCGGCTGACAGACCTGGCGATGACTACAACACTCGCGGAGATGTGCGGGCTGTGCTCGAACAATTCGGATGGGTTTGCACCAAGGGCGGTGATAACGAATACTGGCGGAGACCGGGCAAGACGTCAGGTACATCGGCCACGCTCAAAGACCGGGTCTTCTACGTCTTCTCGTCCAACGCCGCACCGTTTGAGCCTAACAGGGGTTATTCGCCGTTCGCTGTCTATACGTTACTGGAGCACAATGGCGATTTTTCTTTAGCCACGCAGGCCTTAGCCGGGCAGGGTTTTGGAGAAACCGCGCCCGCTTCGACAGGCGTGGATATCTCCGGCATCCTAACTCAAGCGAAAGGTGCTGATAAAACCAATCCTGCTTTCCCTGATCCTGGAGCGCTGCCCGAGGAGTGCTTGCGTGTACCGGGTTTTGTGTCCGAGGTCATGGATTACTGTCTGGCAACAGCGCCATATCCAAATCCGCTCATGGCCTTCTGCGGGGCATTATCGCTGCAGGCCTTTTTGGCAGGACGCAAGGTTCGCGATCCCGGCGATAATCGCACCAACATCTATCTACTCGGCCTGGCCCATTCGGCAGCTGGTAAGGACCATCCTCGCAAGGTCAATACCCGCATTGTCCACGAGATCGGTATGGCCGGCAGTCTGGGCGACCGCTTCGCCTCAGGTGAAGGCATCCAGGATGCCCTTTTCGTCAGCCCCTGCATGCTCTTTCAGACCGACGAGATCGACGGCATGCTCCAGTCAATCAACAAGGCCAAGGATGCCCGCCACGAGAACGTTATGGGCACGCTGCTGACCATGTACTCCTCGGCCAACAGCATCTTTGCCATGCGGCGCAAAGCGGGTAAAGAATCACCCGGGGCTATCGATCAACCATGCCTGGTCATCTTCGGGACGGCCATCCCTAACCACTACTACGAGGCCCTTTCCGAACGCATGCTCACCAACGGCTTCTTCGCTCGAATGATCATCCTGGAAAGCGGCAGGCGTGCCAAGGGTCAAGAGCCATGTATTCGTGATCTTCCCCCGCGTGTGTTGACTACGGCAAACTGGTGGGCTGATTTTCGGCCAGGAACAGGCAATCTTGAGGACTGGCACCCGGTTCCCGTGATCATCGAGCACAGCGATCAGGCAAAACGCATCCTCATCGAGGCACGTGAGGCCAGTGATGCTGAGTATGCAAAGGCAGAAGAGAACAACGACTCGGTAGGAACAACCGTCTGGGGTCGAGTCAGTGAACAATCACGCAAGCTGGCCCTAATCTATGCCGCCAGCGAGAACCACAAACACCCGATTATAGGTGAGGCCGCCGCCGAGTGGGCGGTTCGGTTCATAATGCATCAGACGCGGCGGATGCTCTTCATGGCTCAAGCCCACGTCGCTGACAACCCGTTCCATGCCGATTGCCTAAAGCTCATGCAGAAACTGCGGGATGCTCCGGGTACGCAATTGCCTCACAGTGTTTTGCTCAAACGCATGAAGATTGACGCCCGGACCTTTCAAGAACTCGTCTCAACGCTTCAACAGCGCGGTGATCTGGAAGTTATCACCGTCCCACGGGCCGGAACACACAAGCGGTCATATCGGCTTAGGGGTGAAAGTTCAGGGGTGAAATCTGAGGATGGTGAAACGTGAGCAGGTCGAATTGGATCATTCGGGGTGAAAGGAGAGAAACGAGGGTGAACGGTGAAATGAATATAAGTATATATAAAACAACTCTCTCTCTTCTCCTTTCTCTCTATTCACCTATACCCGTGCACGCGCCCGCACGTGCGTGTGTGTGTGTATATACGAGGGGGGGGGGTGAAAAGGTGAAAGGTGAATAGGTACTTCGGCGTAGATGTTTTTTCGTTACGGCGCTGGGAACAGCCGCAGTCATAGACACAGTTTGTTTCAGGTGGCCGGTTTTTTTGTTAGGAAACTAACGTCAGGAATATAAAGATGTTACGTAACAAGGAGATTCTAAAATGAAGGTCGAAATGCGAGATATTGCCACGGTCAAACCATACGATAAGAACCCGCGAATAAACGATGCTGCGGTTGATGCTGTGGCGGCCAGCCTGAAGGAGTTCGGTTTTCGCCAACCCATTGTCATCGATGCCGACAATGTGATTATCTGTGGCCACACGCGGTGGAAGGCTGCCCAGAAGTTAGGGCTCACCAAAGTCCCAGTCCATGTGGCCACGGATCTAACTCCGGAACAGATTCGAGCCTATCGTATCGCTGACAACAAAACCGCTGAGCTGGCCCAGTGGAACTTCGACCTGCTGCCTATCGAGCTGGGTGAACTCCAGGATGGCGGCTTCGACCTGAACCTGCTCGGTTTTGATAAGGACGAGTTGGCTAAGCTGTTGGGTACGGATGTCCAACAGGGCCTGACCGATCCGGACGAAGTACCCGAACCTCCGGACGAGGCGGTTACTCAGCCGGGCGACTTGTGGATCCTCGGTGAACACCGTTTGCTCTGCGGCGATGCCGGAAGCGAAGCGGATCTCGACCGTCTGCTCGATGGGGCGACCATCGATCTCCTTGGATGTGATCCGCCATACAATGTCCGCGTGGAACCGCGCAGCAGTACGGCCATCGCTGCCGGTAATAGCTCGCACCCCGACCTGTCGAAAAAGATGCATCACCAGGGCTTCGACGTTGCCCGCGGTGCAACTGACCCGGCTAAGGCTCGCAAGAAGATGCGGGCGAAGGATCGACCTTTGGAGAACGACTTCGTCTCAGCAGAAGCATTCGACGAGATGCTGCTGGCCTGGTTCTCCAACGCCTCGCGGGTGCTAAAGCCTGGCGGGTCGTTTTACGTATGGGGCGGCTATGCCAATCTGGGCAACTACCCCGCCCCGCTCAAAGCTGCTGGCCTGTACTTTAGCCAGGGCATTGTCTGGGACAAACAACACCCGGTACTCAGCCGCAAGGACTTCATGGGGGCCTTCGAAATTTGTTTCTATGGCTGGAAAGAAGGCGCGGGGCATAAGTTCTTGGGCCCAAACAATGCCACCGACCTTTGGCACATCAAAAAAGTTCCTCCCCAGAAAATGGAACATCTAACCGAAAAACCGGTGGAGCTGGCGCTGCGGGCAATTCAGTACTCCTCGCGCCCGGGTGAGAATGTGTTGGATCTATTCGGTGGTAGCGGCTCGACACTGATTGGCTGTGAGCAGACTGGACGCAAGGCCTACCTGATGGAGCTCGATACATTGTATTGCGATGTGATCGTTCAGCGTTGGGAGAAGTTTACGGGCAATAAGCCCCAGCGGATTGCTGCTGAGGACAAAGAGTCGCCGAAGATCCCCCCAGCCAAGGTGGCGGCTGGGGTGTCGAGGGAGGAATGATTGTGGCTGTACTACTTCGCCAGTTCAAACTTACCACGGCTGGTTTTGCGGAATCGGGCCTTGTCGCCCTTGGATGCGATCTCGCGAATGATGGCCGCGTAAATGGTAGCTGCGGGCGTCTTGCCAGCGGTTTGCCAGAGGCCTTGGGCGAGCATGCGATCCACGATAGCCTTGCAGCTCATTCGTTCGCCCACTTCGCCCAGAACTTGGGCAGCCGCGTCCAAGCCGCTGGAACGCTTGGCGCCTGGGCCGCGACGTTGGCCCGTGTTGGGCTGTTTTCCCTGGTTGGCGTCCTTACTCGCCTCGACGGCCTTCTTCGCGCCTGTGGCCCTTTTCGATACCGCTTTCTCTGCCTTTTCCATAACGATCTCCTTTCTGATGTGGCCCCATGGGCCGATTCAAAGACCAATTACGCATGCATGAGTTACCTCGTGTGTTGGGCACATCCAAGGCAATTGTGCCCAATGTGGCCAGAATTTTCGGCTCACATGTTTTGCAAAGGGCGCTAGTTATGTCCGAGGGCGAAAAAACTGCAGGAATTTCTGACGACGGACTACGCCTAACGGC
>JAACET010000142.1 GCA_011682385.1 Actinomycetota bacterium
GAAGGACACGAAGACCACGAAGTTGAAGAAAGCAAGAGAGGAAAAAAGCAGAGAAAAAAACGGAGAAGAACTTTTGACGCAGATTTCGCAGATTATAAGAAACACAATGGAAGACCTGATTCCGCATCAAGTGCGGAATGACAGAAAGAACCCCCAGGATAAACCTGGGGGCTAAACCCCTCGGCACGTAGGCCAGGGGCATTAGTGCAGCATGACACAAAACAAAAAAAGTAAAGACTGGATTCCCGCGTTCGCGGGAATGACAGAAAAAGAACGTTAGCTAAATTGCAGGCCAACGACGGCCAAGCCGTCAAGCAGACGGCTGGCTCGGTCAACCCAAACAACCCGGGCATGGCAACGGCTGGGCTGCTCGGCAACGGCAGCCGAAGCGGCGCTCGGGCGGGGTAAGTCCAACTCAATCAGGCTGCCTTGAGCTAAAGGGGCACTGAGCGGAACATTCAAACGAGCACCGGAATGGGAGATGTCCACGCCGGCAACAGTCAAGGTGTGCGGACGGCCCTGGATGTCCAAAGGAACCTGCCGGCTAAAGGACATGCGTGAAAAAGCTCGCCGTTCTGTGAAATCACTCATGATCGGCTCCCTGGTAAAAACTGGTAAATGTCTGAGTGATAATAACCAAATCCGGTCCAAAGGTCAAGCGGGCCGGGGGCATTCAAATGTCCGTCCCAAGACACAGCCTACAGGCCTTACAACTGAAGAAACCCCCGGTAAAACCGGGGGCTAAATATAACATGATCCACAGAACCTTAATGCACCCGGACTACTGGTTTAGGTAAGCATATAAGCTGGCCAGGGCCTCGTGGAACAGTTGGCGAACACGCTCGCGTGTCAAATTCACCTGCTCGCCTATCTGCTTCAAGGTCAAGGGAGATTGGCCATCCAGGCCAAAACGCAGCCGAAGAATCTTGGCTTGACGCTCGCTGATCTGGGAAAGTAACTCGGCTACATCCTCGCTCTGGGAGGCGTCCAGCAGAGCCTGGTCGGGCGGGGGTGTGCGATAGTCCACCAGCATCTCACCCAGTGCAGAATCAGTGTCCGAAGATTGGTTGTGCATGGCTGGAGCGGCTGCACGAATGGCGGAACGAACTATCTTGGCCTTGCTGCTGGAAAGTTGCATGGCCTCAGTTATCTCCTCGGCTGTGGGAGGACGGCCAAAACGTTCCTCCAAACGCTGCGAAGTACTCCGCCAACGATTAAGCAACTCAACCATATAAGCTGGAATGTGCACCGACTGGGAGGCCTTAACCAAAGCCCGCTTGATGGCCTGTCTGATCCACCAGCCGGCATAGGTGCTAAAACGTACTTTATGCGAAGGGTCAAAACCCTCCACGGCTCGCAGCAGACCCAAATTGCCCTCGGCCACCAAATCGGCTAAAGGCAGGCCGCGACGCATGAAACTCTTGGCAATGCTGACCACCAAACGCAAATTAGATCGGATCATGCGATCTCGGGCCTGGGGGTCCTGGAACTGGATGATCCGCTCGGCAAGAATACGCTCCTGGTCGGCAGTCAACAATGGAGATTCGTCAATCTCCCCCAAATAAACGTCCAACGATTCTTTCAGACCTGCAGTAACGATGGCGGGCTCCTTTGCTGTACAGAAATACGGATCAACCCATATACCTGATCGGATCGCAAAGGGGCTGTCTTTAGATGGTTGGATGATCGGGGCAGAGGTGCGATAAAACCGAGGGAAGTGCAAGCAATATTGGTTATTGGTGTTTTTTTAAGAAAAACCCCCGGGACGTAGCCCGGGGGCATTCAAACAATCTAAGAGATATTTCTCTATTCCTTGTTGTCGATATCGGTCTCGTCTTCGGATTGTGCCGGTTGAACCGATTCTGCCGGTGGACTGGGCTCAGGGTCCGCGGTAGCCTCAGGCTCAGTAGAGGTGTCAGTAGAATCGCCGGCCTGCTCGGAGGTCCCCGCCTCCGCTGTCGGCTGCTCGTCTGCGGAGGGCTCGGGCTGCTCTCGCTCTTCTGTCTCTTCTGCCGGCGTGGGGGACTCTGTCTGGGAAGGCTGGGAGCCGTTGAGAACACTGTAACTAATAAAGTCACTGCCCAAATCCACCGTGCCATGCAATCCGCCACGCAACTGTTTGGCGGGAGCTGTCGAAGAAGATTCGCCGTCCTCAGATTCCTCCTCGGCCCAGCGGACACGCTTGAGAGACAGGCCAATCTTGCGGTCCTCCAAGTCCACACGGAGGATCTTGACCTCAAGCTCCTGGCCCATCTTGACCATGTCCTCAGGATTGTCCACCTTGTGGTCAGCCAACTCAGAAATGTGCAGCAAGCCCTCCAACTCAGGCTCGAGCTGAACAAAAACACCAAAAGCGGTGATCTTGGCCACCGTACCCTTAACGATCTGGCCAGGGACGTACTTCTCGGGGATGGCTCGGTCCCAAGGATCCTCAGTGAGCTGCTTAAGGCCCAAAGCCACCCGCATCTTCTCTTCATCCACATTCAGGACCATGCACTTGACGCTCTCGCCCTTCTTGAGCAGCTCTGAGGGGTGAGTGATCCGCCTGGTCCAACTCATGTCAGAAACGTGCAGAAGGCCGTCAATGCCCTCCTCGATCTCAATAAAGGCACCGTAGTTGGTCAAATTGCGTACCCGGCCATCAATGACCGATCCGGGCGGGTGCTTCTGGCCGATCAGGGTCCAGGGATTAACCTGAGCCTGCTTCATGCCCAGAGAAATCTCCTGCTTCTCCTTATTAGTGCCCAACACTATAACTTCCACCTCGTCACCAAGGCCGACCAACTCCGAAGGATGATTCAGACGTCTGGTCCAGCTCATCTCCGAGATGTGAACCAAGCCCTCCAAACCCTCCTCCAGCTTAACAAAAACACCATAATTCATGATGTTGACAACCGTACCGCGAACCCTAGTGTCGGGCGGATACTTGGTGAGAACTTGCGACCAGGGGCTGTCGGATTTCTGCTTCAGCCCCAAGCCTATCTTCTCACGCTCGAGGTCCACAGACAAAACCATGACCTCGACCTCCTCGTCAATGGAAACCATATCCGAAGGATGGCCAATCCGGCCCCAACTCATGTCCGTAATGTGCAACAGGCCGTCAATGCCGCCCAAATCAACGAAAGCACCAAAGTCGGCAATGTTCTTGACCACGCCCTTGCGTATCTGGCCAACCTCGATCTCCTTGAGCAACTTGTCCTTGGCGACGGACCGCTCGTCCTCAAGATAACGGCGGCGGGAAATAACAATGTTTCGCCGTTCCTGGTCGATCTTCAAAATCTTGGCTGTAATCGGCCGGCCAATAAACGCGCCAATATCACTGGGACGACGGATGTCCACCTGGCTGGCCGGCAAAAACACCGGTACGCCAACGTCCACCAGCAGACCACCCTTGATCTTCCGCATAACCTTGCCGGTAACAACGTCGTCTTCCTTGGAGTTGTTGACCAGCTTCTCCCAGCCACGCAAGCGATCAGCCTTGCGCTTGCTCAAAACAACCTGGCCAGTGTCAGACTCCACGGCCTCGAGAATGACCTCTACCTTCTCGCCGGAAACGACCTCAGAAGGGTCGTCAAACTCAGCAATAGAAACCAGTCCCTCAGACTTCAAACCTACCTCGACGACAACATCATCACCCGCCCGGCCAACGACTGTGCCGGCCAAAACACTGCCGGGTGAAAAATTCTTGATCGTCTCGGAAACCACGACGTCCATATTGCCGTCAAGGGCGTCCGGGCCAAGGGCCTCCACAAGAGACTTATTAATCTCGTCCTCGGTAACTCCCAACTGCCGCATAATGTTTAGGTCAACCATAAACTCATCTCATTCAGTCGTGAAAGGATAAAAGTGACCATAGTCCTACCAGTCCGGGCTCACGTTACCCGAACAAGGTCTAAGCCAACTAGAAAAACGTAAACTATCAGTATAGCAGCAAGAAATGGAGCCTACCACAGATTTCCTACAAAAAAAACTACTTCCGGGCCAAGTTGGAAACAAACTCCTGAATAATCCAGTCCGGGGTAGAGGCCCCCGCAGTGACGCCAGCAACGGATTTGCCCTGGATGTACGAATCCCGGAACTGCTGCCAAGATTCCAAGTGGAAAGTACTTACCCCCTGAGCAAGGCATAACTCGGCCAAGCGAGCAGTGTTGGAACTGTGCTGGCCGCCGAGAACAAACATCACCTGGACCTGCTTGGTCAATTCCAGGGCGGCCTGGCGACGATCCTGCGTGGCCTGGCAAATGGTATTAACCACCCGGGCGTCAGCGTGGCCGGCAGAAATGACCGCTTCCACCATCCGCTCAAAGGCAACGGGCGAATAAGTGGTCTGAGAAATAATACCCAGCCGGGAATGGCCGGAGAGCTTGGCAATGTCAGCCTGGTCATTGAGGCAAATGGCTGCCGGAGCGTGAGCCAACAAAGCCCGAACCTCGGGATGGTTCGGGTCGCCGACAATCACAACCTGGCAACCATCCTCGTGCAACTGTCGGACAATGTTCTGGGCCCGCCTGACCAAGACACAAGTGCCGTCAATAACCTCCAGGCCGCGAAGCTGGGCCTGCCGGAAAATCTGGGGCCCTTCGCCGTGCGAACGAATCAAAACGGCAGCACCGTCAGGTATCTGGGGTAAAGTATCGGCTACATGAAGGCCCTGGTCACGGAGACGCTCGACTACCTGCGGACTGTGGATCA
>JAACET010000049.1 GCA_011682385.1 Actinomycetota bacterium
ATGTTCGATGGCCTGGACCTGCTGGGCTGTCCATTGAATATCAGCAGAGTTATTTGCTCTTGATTTACTCATTTATGTTGTCGCATTTGTTCAATCGCTTGGTCTTTTTTTAGCGTCTTCATTTCACGGTAGGGCCTGGTCAACGGCTCAACCCGGCACACGCTGTGGAACACACAATAAGTGCAGGGCACGTGCTGACCGAGCCGATACGGTTCTATCCCGATCTTGCCGTTGAGAATTTCGTGAGCTAAGCCGCGAATTTTTTTAGCTGCGTATTCCAAGACCGTTTCGAAATCCTCAGCATCGAGCCAATCCCCTTGTCCCTTACGCAAGCTTCCATCCTTGTTGACAGTGCCATGAACAGCCCGCAGAGCCCCACATTCCGTATTATCGATTAGTGGCAGCCTATCCGTGCGAAACAGACCACGAGGTCGAGACCGGCTCAATGAATCATCTTCATTTGGCTTTTCACCCGGTTTGGCCTTGGAGATTGTCGGTCCTTTCAAAGAAACATAGAACCCGCCCACCGGCTCAATAGCCTTGAAATCCAGGGCCTTGGGCCCGAGTTCCCGCACTACCAGAAGATAGATCAATAGCTGTAGGTCCAATCCGTAATAGGCCTTGCTTAGCTCGAATTTTCTCTCCCGGCTCCGCTTATAGTCATATACTACTGCATAACGCACATGCTCTTTGGGCTCGGACCCTTCTGCCAGTTCCAGCAGATCGATTATGCCTCGCAGTTCAAGTGTCCGCCGTTTACCCAGCACAAAGCTAAGTGCCGGCCAACTGTTGCTTTTCTCGTCTATTCCGAACTTTTGTTCAACAGCCACCGGATATAGTCTGCCGACCTCGCTGCGCAAGTGCCCAGCCTCTACAGCATCACATAGATGTTTCCGCATGTAGTCGGCCAGGAATTGATTTCGCCCAATCTTTAGGGCCGGTTCCGTCTCCGCAAGTTTTTTGACCAAATTACTGGAGATATCTCTGATGCGTTCGACGGCTTTTTCACGGTCCATATCCCCCAGCCGTGAACGGGCCTGGATCAACTCCTGGCCCAGTTTCTCCATGGCCCGGTGGTACAGCCTGCCAAGGTCCACATCGCGGACGCTGGCGTCTTCCCGTTCCGCCAGCTCCAGCAGTCGGCTGGCGAAGTGCTGAAATGGGCAAGCCGCAAAGCTCTCCAGAGCGGTTTTACTCGTCCTGATCGTCTGGCCCAGCAGTTTTGCTCGGGTGCGTGGTTCCAGGTGGGGGGTATTCCTATAGACCAGACTGAGTAGAATTTTCTTAGTCGCACCGGATTTGCCCCGTTCGATGAGCCAGCGATATGCACTCAGCCATCGCTTGCTTATTCTTTCCGGCAACTCATCCAGCCCAGCCCGGAATTGTCCCGCCACGCTTGCTGCCAGACGAGCCGTTGTGCCGGCCAGAGCCGGATCAGCTGGTTCTGTAGAGCCTGCGAGTCGGTCGGTTTTTAGCCCTGGTACAGCCCGCAGTACCTCAGCCACAAAGGGCGAGGGATTCAAGGTCTTGCCCGTTTGGTCTGCGGCTGCGTAGGATACCCACAGGTAATCCTGCGGACGGGTCATGGCAATGTACGCCAGCAGCCGTTCCCTGAAGAACAGTTCCTCGGCTGTAGGTCCTAATCTAACGTTTTGGCTATCCAGTAGCTCCCGCTCACGATCTGACAATACGGAGTCTTCACTTATTGACCGAGGAAAGACCCCTTCGTTCATTCCAATTACGAAAGCTGCCCGCAGGCTCGGATGTCGGCTTCGCTCAACTGAGCCGATGAGTACCTGATCGAGTTTCGGCGGGACCAGCCCCAGGCTGAACTCTGCCATGCCCGCATTGAGGATATCCGTCAATTCTGTTAGGGTGATCTGTTCATTTCCCAGAACTTCGACCATTTGACCAAGCAATTCAACCAGACATTCCCATGCCCTGCGATGCTGCTCAGCCAGCTCGTCTCGGCCTTCGCTCTTGGCTTCATCCGCCCAATTGCTCAGTTGCTCTGGTACTTTCAATCGCTCCAGCAATTCTACGATGGATTGCACCCAATCTCTGACTTTCCTGGCCTGGCCGGACCCATTGCTCCACTGACACCACTGACCCAATTGTCTCAGGAGTTTCTGGCGGGTCGCGTTGATTTTAGCCAAATCCTCTTCTTTGTCCGCTGTTGCGTCCTCTACGTCACCAGGGAGGATTATGTGTCCTGAGTGTTTCCAATCCTCTCCTTGCCACGACGATCCGACCTTGATCCCTTGGGCCAGTATATAATTCTCCAGCCGATCCAGCTCTTGCTGGTCGATCCCCAGCAGACCCGTTTTGAGCAGCCCGCGAATGGACTGGAGCGAGAAATCCTCTATCAGCAGAGCCAAGGCGTTCCGCAAGAGTTCGACAAGCGCATGGTGAGACAAGTTGTATCGCCGGTCGATAAAGAACGGTATCCCGTGCTCGCCAAGACTGGAGGCTAATAGGTCGTGATAGGCCGAAAAGTTCCGTACTATCACCGCTATGTCGCGGTATCGTAGCGGATCATCTTTTCGCCGGGTCAGCCGCAGTATTTCCCGGACCACGCCGTCGACCTCGCTGCGATGCTCTGCGGCCTCCACTAAACGAATTCTCGAGATAGCTCCGCAGCCTTCAGGACACAGCCTGTTCCGACGGAACAGATTTGCTTCCAACTGCTTCAGCTCTGCCGGGATTGATGCGGAAGAATTTGAAAGGCCCAAAGGCTGTTTACTAATAGACACACCCGCTTGGGCCAAGCTCTCACTGAGTTTGTGGTAAGTCTGTTCCGTCTGGCTGAACAGCCGTAAAGGGTCGTTGCTGGGCTTTGACAGCCTGGATTCCGGGTCCGTCAGCAGACAGATGTCTATGGCTGCGCTGCACTTGGCCAAGGCTATTAATACCTCGGTTTCCTGCTTGGTAAAGCCGGCAAATCCATCCACCCAGATGTGGGCTTGCCGCAGGAACTCCGCCTGCTCTATTCTGCTCGGCAGCTCGTCCAGAGCCGAAGTCCGCTCCAGACCGTGACGGTCCACGTATTGTTGGTACGATTCCAGCAATAGGGCCAGATCGAAAGCTTTCGCAGTCAATTGCTGATTACCTGTTTTTTCAGCGGCCTCCTGTAGCTCGGCCGGTTCCGCTCGCTCGGAAATGAGTTCTTTCAGGTTTTCCAGGAGTTTATTGACCAGACCCGCTCGATCAGTCACTGCCCCATAAACCTTCAGTTCTGATTTGTGTTCGTTGAGTATATGCCGCAGGATCATCCGCTCTGTTACCGAGGGGATGATTTCAGCGATTCTACCGGTCCCAGCCAATACTTTGTAGGCCAGTCGGCGAAAGCTCAGGACCTGAGCCCGAAATGTACCTTTCAGATTCTCCCCGTCCAGAAGAGCTCGTTCCATCTGGGCCGTAGCCTGTTCCGGCACCAGCAGGATCAGAGCTGGTCCCAGAGGATTTCCTTTCAGCGCTGCCCGGATACTCTCCAGGCAGTGACGAGTCTTCCCCGCCCCTGCTCTGCCCAGCACGAACCGCACCGACATCATTGGGCCTCCCAATAAGGTGGGCTCGGCCACAATCAGCTTCGATCAATAGCCTTGCCGTCAGTTCCCGTGAAAGTGACCCGGCCCTGCTGATGCAGCTCTGCTGACCTATCGGCCGGCAACTTGTCTGGCTTTGGCCAGCACCTGTTTCAGGCCCAGTCCCACGTAGTCCAGGATATCATCGGCCGTCTTACCTGACTTGGGGAATCGCCCCAGATACATGCAGCTAAGCTGGAAATTGTCCATACCTGCGACAATCTCCGCCACAGCCGAGCCCAGCCCGCCGGTGTAGTTGTCTTCCAGAGTTAGTAGTTTATCCGAGCCGTTACTGACGGCCTCGGTCTCTACCATAGCCTTTAGAGGGAAACTATAGCAATCGACCAAACCGGCTTTTATTCCCTCTTCTGCCAGGGCCGCTACCGCCTGCTTGGCCAGATGCACCATGTATCCGCTGGTCAGAATGGTCAGGTCTTTTCCAACCGCCAGCGTCTTGGCCCCACCCAGCTCGAATTCTGTGTCCGGGCTGTAGAGCAGTGGCATGTCGCTGCGTAGTGTTCTCAGGTAGCACACACCCGGATGATCGACCACCAGTTGAGTGCATTTATAGGCGGCCACTCCATCGGCTGGGCAGAAGAACGCGACGGCCGGTTCGCCGCTACCGTCCGGATCAGCCGGGAACGAGCGGAAAAATGGAACATCGGTTACACCCATTTGGCTGGGACCGTCCGGGCCAAGTGTCACACCAGCGTGTGAGCCGACGATTTTCACTCCATGACCGGAGATCACAGCCATCTCGATCTGGTCGAATGCCCGAGAGAGGAACTTGGCAAACGAGCTTACGAAGGGAATCTTTCCCGCTGCTGCCAGGCCCACTGCTGCGGAGACCATGTTCTGCTCGGCAATGCGGCACTCGAAATAACGCGACGGGAATGCTTTGGCAAAGTACTCTGTGAAGGTTGAATTGCTGACATCCGCATCTAAGGCCACAACCAGAGGATTGATCTTGCCCAGTTCTCGCAGGGCTAGGCCGTAGGCTCGTCGAGTGCTCATCTTGCCTTTTTCGAATGTGCTCAGATACTTATCGCCTGCCAGCAGCTCCGCAAAATCCGGGTCCTGCAAACGATCGGACCCACACGATCCGCAGCAACTGGTCGTATTTCCCTGTGGCAGTGGTGGTACTACCCGTTCGAGGGCTGCCTCGGCCAGGCCGAGTTTCTGGGCTGCGTGATCTATGTCTTTTAGGGCCTTGCCTAATTGTTTTTCAGTCAATGGCTTACCGTGATAGGTGTGTTTCTTCAGTTCCGTCACACCCCAGCCCTTGACTGTCTTAGCTACAATAGCTACCGGCACCTCTGAGCTAGCGGCCTCAGCTAATGCACAAAGGATAGCCTCCGGATCATGCCCATTTATTCTCAGAACCTTGAAGCCGAACGCTCGCAGTTTCTTGCTCAGAGTTGCACCGCTCTGTTGGCTGGACACATAGTCACTTTGGCCCTGGCCGTTGCAGTTGAAGATCAAGGTCACGTTGGCCAGCTTGTGGTCGATAATAAAATCGCAGGCCTCCCATATTTGGCCTTCCCTACTCTCGCCATCTCCGATTAGTACGAATACCCTTCGGCCAGTGCTATCCAGTCTGGCTGCCAGAGCCAATCCTGCTGCGGTGGATGCCCCCTGACCCAGCGAGCCCGTAGCGGAGTCGAAGAACTTTGCTCCTACACGTGGGTTGGGATGTCCATCCAGTGGCGAGTCGATTGCTCTTAGCGTCAGTAGTGATTCAGCCGTCACCGGCTTGGCGGACTGCTTATCTTTACCTACCACTGCTCCCAGCTCCGCCATGGCCGCATAGACTGCCGGTACAGCGTGGCCTTCGCTGAGCACCAAACGGTCGGCCGTGGGATTCCACGGATCGGACGGATCCCAGCGCATGTGTTTGCCCATCAAAGCCGCGACAATGTGTACCAAGCTCAGACCTGACGACGGATGTCCTGAGCCGGAGGCTGTTGTCATCTTCACTACGTGCCGAGCCATAGCGATGGCCAAGCTGTTGAGTTTACCCTTATCGTTCATATAAACCCTTTTCCTTGCAAGTGTTATATTATTTCAAAACACAGGCCCAGCAACTGGGGCCTCCAAAATGCACCAACTTCCGGCCAATATCCCCTGCCGAGCCTTCGATCTGTATAATAATGATTCTGCTGTGCATTGACAAGTCTGTGCTGGTTTTGGTTTAGAAGTCTGATACGGATTGTCGCGTTATTCTGCGGCCTAGCCGACAGGTGACTTCATATGGGATCGTATTTACCAGTTCAGCTAGGGCCTCTACGGAGTTCGGCTCATGGCGTTTCTCGGATATCACTGTGACAACATCCCCCCGCTGTGCTTGCGGTAGGTCCGTCAAATCCAGGATGGTCTGATCCATGGAAACACGTCCAATCACAGGTGCCGTACCGCCGGCGACCGACATTACCGCACGATTGGAGTAAGCTCTATCGTAGCCGTCACTGTAGCCTATCGGGACGATTCCAATTTTCGTTTTTCGGCTGGCCCGGAACGTTCGCCCGTATCCACAGCTATGACCTTCCGGCAAATCCTTGACCAGCACAAGCCGGCTTTCAAGACGCAGCGTGGGCCTGAGTTTTCCAACTGCTTCCAGATCCCCCAACGCTCTACTTGGCTGGTAGCCATAAATTGATAGGCCTGGTCTAACCATATTAAAACGCGATTCAGCGAATCTAAGTGCCGCTGCGCTATTGGCCGCATGTATGAGGGGGATATCCTTGACGATCTTTGTTGCAGCCTGCAGGAACTGGTTGAAACATCTGAGCTGTTCGAGAGTGAAGGCCGGATCCTCCTCATCTGCGCTGGCAAAATGAGTGTATAGGCCCTGGAGTTGAAGTCCGTTTTGGCTGCTGACGAATTTAACCAATTCCAGGGCACACTGGGGCATGGTCCCCATTCGCCCCATTCCCGTATCTACCTTTATATGGACCAGAGCCTTTGCGGTACTCTTACTGGCCGTTTCCACCAGAGCCTCAGCCCCCGACATGTCTGCAATTGTTAGGTGATAACCTGCCTCTACTGCCTCAGTTAGAAGAGCTTTCTCAGGTAGACCGGCTTGAATAGGGGTGAACACGAGAATGTCTACGCCCTGGGAAACAGTTTCTAACTCCTGTGCTTCTAATGTGTTAGCCACGCAGAACATATCTGCGCCGGCCTTGGCCAACACTGGGGCGACGATAGAGACCCCGTGGCCGTAGGCGTTGGCTTTAACTGCCGGGCATATCTTCACCGAGGGGCCGCAGTGGTTTCTGAACAGCAGGAAGTTCTGCCTGATGGCCGCCTCAGATATTCTCGCTACGGTCGGCTGGTTTTGAGGAGAATTGAATTCCACGCTTCCGTACCTTCCCGCCAAAGTCGTGGGGTGGTTTTTGTGTAGACGCGGTCTGGTTTATTGCGCTTTTGGCGGTAGTTGGCCGAATTTCTCACTGACCCATTGAGCCATTTCCTCATCGGAAAGGCTGGTGGTTCGGCCGGCCTCGTACTTAGCCATTATTTGCTCATAGATGCTAGTCAACCGGGGATCGGTTTTGGCCAGTGGCTCGAGTTCATAGTGTTGTTCAATCCAGTGCTTGACGCCGGCTACGCCGGATTTATCGGTAATCATTACCCTCACCGGGCGCTTTAGTAACTTATGTGTATCGAATATGTTATAGATTTCCTCATTCTTCAGCAGCCCATCAGCGTGAATGCCGGCTCGGGTCACGTTGAAGTCGCGTCCGACTAGGGGGTAATTATCCGCGATGTGCTGTCCGAGTTCTTTCTCGTAGTACTGGGCTATTTCGGTAATGACGGTGTAGTCTATTTCCAGCGGTTCCGGCCGCAGTTGTGCCAGCTCCACAACGAGGGCCTCTAATGGCGCATTACCCGTACGCTCGCCGATACCCAGCAGAGTGCTGTTGCAGGATGCACATCCGTACAGCCATGCAGCCACGGAATTGGCTACGACCTTATGCAGATCGTTATGTCCATGGAACTCCAGTTGTTCCGAGTCAATACCCAGTTCGTGACGTAGTGCATGGGCAATCTTGGGTATGCTGCGTGGCAGAGCTGCCTGCGGCCAAGGCAAACCGACCCCCATGGTGTCGCACATGCGGATTTTGATCTTTACATCGTACTGCTGGCCGAGTCTGATCAGCTCGACAGCCAAGGGCAATACGAAACCGTAGAGGTCCGCTCGGGTAATATCTTCGAAGTGGCATCTGGGCAAGATGCCGGAGTCAAGAGCAGCCTTGACTGTATCTAGATACATATCAAGCACTTGCGTTCTGCTCTTGCGCAACTTCAAGAAGATGTGATAATCGGAACAACTGGTCAAGATACCGGTCTCGGTGAGTCCGATGTCCTTGACCAGCTTGAAATCGCTTTTTATGGCTCTGATCCAGCCTGTGACCTGAGGAAACTTATATCCCCGCTCCAGACATTTGCGGACGATCTGTCGGTCACGTTCTGAGTACAGAAAGAACTCGGATTGACGAATGATCCCCGCCCCGCCATCCAGTTTATGCATCAGGTCGTATAGTCGGACAGCCTGTTCGCAACTGTATGGTGCTCGGGCCTGTTGGCCGTCGCGGAAGGTGGTATCGGTTATCCAAATGGTCTCGGGAAGGTCTAGAGGTGCCGATTGACCGTCATAAGAGGCCCTTGGGAGACGTTCGTAGGTGAAAGTTTCGCGGTAGAGGTTTGGCTCGGCCACCTCTTGCACTGGCCAGGGGTTCTGGTTATTCGCCGAAATTGCCTTGTTGTCAGATGTTGTTGTCATAAGCGTCCGTTATAGTAATTCCAGAACTAACTATTCCGTCAGTAGCTATATCAACCACGGGACCGGCGTAGGGCCGGTTGGTCTGGTTATTCAATGGGGTCGGCCCCAGGTACGCTAGCCTTAGTGGGGGTACAGTACCACGGCTGAGCATGTATTTTATGGGCATGAGCTCTAGAAGGCAAGGATATTGTGGGTATTGGGGTAGGCTTTGGGGGTGGGGCTTGGGGGCTGGCCCAAATATGGATATATATTCTGTATAATGCAATGAAGAATATATGCTGCCGGCTCCGTCGTCTGGGGTGTTAATCGCTGCCAGGGGGTATGGTGGAATGGTTTGGTCAAAGGCGCTGGCGTTGTTGCGGATGGTTTGGACTCATATGGATGTTTAGCTCGTAGTTTGGGAGTTTATTGTGTAAAGAGACCCGTGTGACGAGGCGTGGGGGATGGTGAGATTATGAGGGTTTTTGCTGGACGGGCTTTGTGGGGGAGGTTATTCTTTTTTGTACAGCGGGTGTTGGATGCGACATCTGGAGCGAATTGTTCCACGTGGAACATCTGCTTGCTGTGAGGGTAGGTTGTGTCCTGGTTGACGGACGCAGGCTTTGCCGCAGATATATTTAGAATCTAGATCAGGAGAAATATATGTCGCCGCACAAATCCCGCCTTGGCAGGGGCCTTGACTCCCTGGTCTCTACGGAGTCTTTTGTCTCAACTACTCCTCGACCTGCACCGGCTACAGCCACGAAACCTTCGGCTGCTCCGGGCAACATCCAGTTCGTTCCGGTCGATGAGATTCAGCCGAACCCACTGCAACCCCGCTCGCATATAGACCCAACAGAGCTCTCCGGGCTGGTGGATTCGCTTCGAACCTCTGGTCTGTTACAGCCAATCCTCGTCCGCAGACATGGCTCTTCGTTCCAGCTCATTGCTGGTGAGCGTCGTTGGCGTGCGGCTCGGCAGGCTGGCCTTCGGACCGTCCCTACGGTTGTTCGGGATGCCTCTGACGACGACATGCTGGAGCTGGCTCTGATTGAAAATATTCAGCGTAGCGACCTAAACGCCGCAGATCGCGCTGCCGCCTACTCAGCCTACTTATCCAGGCTGAATCTGACCCAGGAGCAGGCCAGCCACCGTCTCGGGCAGGATAGAGCTACCATTGCCAACTACGTTCGTCTGTTGGAACTGGACGAGGAGGTTCGCCAACTTCTTGCCCAGGGAGATATATCAATGGGTCAGGCACGGGCTCTCTTGGCCGTATCTGATCCGGCCGACCAACGCCGGCTGGCCAAGTTGGTTGTCGCCAAGAACCTCTCTGTCAGGCGTACTGAGGACCTGGTCCGCGAACTACGGAGAGAGTCTTCACCTACTACTAAGCCTGTTGAGAAGCTGGCCAGGCAAGCCAATCTTCGTGAGCTGGAGGACAAGCTTTCGCATCGCCTCGGACGGAAAATCCGCATCCGCTGCCGGGATAAATCCGGTAAAGGGGAGTTAGTTATGTCCTTTTCCTCGGTGGGTGATTTTGACGAGCTGGTGGCTAAGTTATGCAAGGCCTGACGATCAGTGGGTCTGTTTGTCCGCTTTAGGTCCGGGCAGTATGGAGCCCGGCTGTCTCTGAGCTTTCTCAATTTCCGTTATCAACGTTCCGCCTCGCCATATCCGCACGGTGCCTGTCGATTGGCTGACTGTGATGGCGATTGATTTTGTAGACGCTGTTATAGCCGCGGCTGTGGCGTGCCTGGCGCCAAGTCCCTGCGGCAGATCGTCCCCCGCTAGGCTCGGTCGCAGATATGTTCCAGCCGACACGATGACCCCATTGCCCTTGATGATAAATGCACCATCCAGAGCACTATACTCTCTTATTGTCTCAGCCATGGAGTCATCGAGAATTTGACGATGGCTCTCGTCATAGCCGTGGAAAGGATTCAGAATCATTTGCTTGGAGGCCTTGAGGACCGCTTGACTGTCGCCTAGAACGAAGAGGGCGCCAACAGGTCGTCCTTCACGACCCTCTGCAGCTAGAGCCGTGGCTAAAGTAAGGACCTTTTGAAATACCGCCCTGCGGATATGTTCCGTAAGTACTGGCTGGTCAACGGTTTGCAGTAATTCGAACTCCACGCCGACGGTCATTTTCAAGATGGTATCAAGTCCGTCGCCGACCGCACCGGTTAGGAATACGAAACGTTCGCCAGCCTGAAGGATACCTTGCGAAAAACCGACCACGGTGGCCATCTTCAGCAGTCCCATGCGTGTCAGCGGAACGTCTGGTAAGCGGACGACGTACCTCTCTTGGCTGCGCGATAGTGGCGGAACAGCGTTTTTCTGAGTGACAAGGACGGTTTTATAGGACTCGCCTGGACCTGGCTCTAAGGATGTTACGCTGTCATCGAGGTCACAGTGGACAAATAGTACCTGTGCATGTGTTCGGACTGTTATCGATATGGCCGCCTCAAGCATTATGGCCGAGGTGGAGTTGTCTGACTGATGGCTAGGATTCGTCACTGCCTGGTTACTCCGCTTGGTACTCACATAGCTTATATTACTATTATATCGAACCAAGTGGGGCAAGTTTTGAGATAGATTCGCTTGGTTTTTGTATGGTGGCTGGGTTGCGGGCTGCTCTACCGGGGATGGCTTGGGGGGAGATTTTGTCCTTGTTCGCCAACGCGGAACTAAAGAGGGGCTCGAAATCGCTCGATAGGCACGATAGGCGGCCCGTGCGTCGGGGGAAGACCGAAAAGCGGTTCTAAATTCATACGTCAGGAGCCGGAACAATGTTGCTGAAAACACCCATAACCAGAAAGCAAGAGTTGAAATCGCCGGATGTAGCGGAAAGCATGGATCGGCGCAGTGAGCCACGGCTGAGGTATTTCTGGCCTATCTGGTATAGTTCTGATGGCAGCCTTGATGTTCAGCAGGGCCGCATGGTTGACCTGTGCAGTGGGGGCGTCAGCTTTTTAGCGCCGCAGGGCGATTATCCTGAGCCTGGTGACGATATCTGGCTGCGTAGCAGCTATCCCGTGCTGGAAGACGGTAGTTTTGGGATGGCTTCTTTCACGACCATAGGCAGAGTACTGCGTAGTGAGCAGTCGACGCCTTTGCAGCGGAGGATTGCGGTTAGGTTTGGAACTTCGCTGGAGCACAAGCCGGCGGAAGTTGCCAGTGAGGCCGTACCTGCCCTGGGCCACAGTTGCTGAGACGCAGAAGGCGCTTCATTCTGGGTCTCGTTCGGCGTAGAATCCCTCTAATATGCGAATAGTGCACATCATTACCCGGCTAATAGTAGGCGGGGCACAGGAGAACACTATCCTGACGTGTCGGGGTCTGCGCCGGCGGGGGCATACGGTAGTGCTGTTAACTGGGCCGCAGACCGGGCCTGAGGGGGATATGTTTTCCCAGGCCGCAGGGTATGGGGTGAAGGTTGAAGTTATCCGCAGCCTCAGGCGGGCCGTTCACCCGGTTCATGATCTGTTTGCATTGCTGGAGATTGTTGCTGCTCTTAGGCGTTTGAAGCCGGATGTTGTGCACACGCATAGTTCGAAGGCGGGTATACTGGGTAGATTGGCTGCACGGCTGGCCGGCGTGCCGGTGGTAGTGCACACTGTTCATGGGTTGCCTTTCTTCAGGTATCAGAATGGGCTGGTTAATGGGGTGTATATCTTGGCCGAACGAGCGGCAGCCCAATGGGCCGACGGAATAGTCACGGTAGCGGACGATATGATAGAGCAGGCCTGCCGAGCGAAGATAGCGCCGAGGGGAAAGTTTACTACGGTTTACTCGGGGTTGGAAGCTGAAGCATTTTTTCGGGACCCTGTCAGGGGATACCAGGCGCGGGAACGCCTGGGCATACCGCGGGAGGCCTTTGTCCTGGGCAAGGTTGCTCGGCTAGCTCCTTTAAAGGGTCATAAGTTTTTGCTGAGTGCCTTGGACCAGTTGATGAGCCGTCATGGGAATCTTTGGTGTTTACTGGTTGGCGATGGCGTTCTTCGGACGGATATTGAGCAACGGCTGGCTAAGAGCAGTTGGGGTGATAGGGTTCGTTTGACCGGCCTGATAGATCCCTGCGAAGTCCCCCAGATGTTATGGACTATGGATATGTTGGTTCACACGTCATTGCATGAGGGTTTGCCGCGTGCAGTTGTTCAGGGGCTGCTGGCTGGGGTGCCTGTAGTTGCCTTTGATCTTGATGGGGCACGCGAGGTAATTGAGCAGGGCCGTACCGGCTACCTAATCAGGCCGGGGTGTGTGGCAGACCTGGTGGAGGCGGTTGAGAGCGTTGTCTCTGGCACCGGCTCGGTGAAAACAGCGTCGACCGATGTGCGTGCCCGCCTGGCTGAGAGGTTTTCGTGGCAGCGCATGGTCGAGGAATTGGAGAGGTTGTACTGTTCCCTGAGCCCAACGCGGCTTAGGGGGTCTAGTTCGTGAAGGATGAGACTAGAGGTTCTATGTGTTCCAACGCATAGACGCGGTCTGTGTGCAGTGCCAGGAGGTCCTGGGAGATGTGCCAGTTGGCTTGGCCGGGGACAGCCACTTTTGTGATTTCCTGGCCGGGAAAACGCCTGGCAATTTCCAGCAGCGGTGCGACGATGAAGCCATTGGCAGCGTTGTCTCGTACTGTTAGCCAGTGCAAAGGTGGTCCTTGGACGGCGTGAAATGCGATAAGCGCCGGCAGGCCGGAGTTGTCGAAGAACTCCATGGCTAGCTTATAGCGAGTTGCGAACATCTCCAGGCTAAGAGGGCGGTTTTTGGGCCAGAGCAGACCTTTTTCGAGTAGTTCAGAAACCTCACCGCGAAGCCCGGAGGCATTTCCCCAAACATCGCTGACGTCGCCGCGAAGCCCGGAGGCATCGCCGACCAGACGCTTATCTACAAGGCCGGTTATTCCTGAAATATCTCCTCGCAAAAGAGTCACCTCGCCAGCCAGGTCGTTGCACGATCCGGTCAAGCCGTTCAAACATCCTCTCAGGCGAGACACTCCCCCGTTTATAGTAACTTGGCTCCCGACTCCAGGGTGGTCGCCTTGGATTGCCCGCAGATCTGGGGCTGGCCTCTGATGTGGTTGAGAAACACTATTTGCTTTAGTAGGATGCCATAGTCTCATGATACGTACCTCCTTGCACTGCCTATTGCGGTGGTATCTTCCCGGCTGGTCGGCACTGACTGGCAGTTTCAGCGACCGGGCACCTTCTATGGATACCGTCGGCGCAATACCAACACAGGCGATCGAACCTGTCTCTCTGCTGTTAGTTGCGTCTGAAATAAGTAAGACGCCCCACACCCATACCGAGTTGCTTATGAAATACTAGCACTAATTGGCCCAATAATCAACAGGATTCATCAAAAAAAATGCTTCGGTCGAGTTATTTTCCGCAAATAGGCGGTTACTCTTGCCAAGTTCCCGTTGTTCTTATAACCTCTGTGCATAGCGGTGGTTCTGCTAAAGGGTGTCGAACATGGGTCGAACATGGATCAAGGCCGTTTGATTATTGACAGCCCAACGGATGGGATCAGCAACATGGCCATTGATGAAGCCATGCTCAGCTCTGCCGGTAAGGCGAGTGCATTGCCTACCGTACGTTTTTACCGCTGGTCTGAGCCCACGATATCGCTGGGCCACTTTCAGAGATTCACCGAAGCCGAGCAGCTTGGTTCCCCGTTCAATCGCTTGGCAGTGGTTCGGCGAATCACCGGCGGTGGCGCTATTCTCCACGATGCTGAGCTGACCTACAGTCTGGTTCTGCCGGCCGATCATCGCCTGGTCGATAAATGTGGGCCGCAGGCACTATATTTGGCCGTGCACCGAGCCTTGATAACAGTTCTATCATCTTTCGGGCTTTCGGCCCAGCTACGTAGTGGCTCCCGACCAGCCAGCCAGCAGAAGGGACCTTTCTTTTGTTTCGAGCGGGCTAATCCCTCTGATGTCATGGTGTGCGGACGCAAGATAGCCGGCTCAGCCCAGCGTCGCACACTGAAGGCTCTGCTTCAGCACGGCTCATTGATGCTCGACAACCCTCTGGCTCAGCCCGGCCTAACCACCTTAGCCGAGCACAGGCTAAGCCGTCCTGCCGATGCTGATGCTTTGGCTGGAGCCTGGGCCAATGAATTGGCAAATACGCTCGGCCTGAACTTGGTCCAGGGCAACCTTAGTGAGGCAGAGACTGCTTTAGCTGAGCAGCTGCTGGCCAAATACGCCTCAGATGAATGGACCAAACGGAGATAGGTTTTGCATCGGGGGATTTATACGCGCGGTGGATCGCCGACAGCATACGTGATGAATCTATCAATCTCTTCGGCCAGTCGGCCAATGTCCTCGATGGCGAATACTTCTTCATGGCCGGGCTGATAGGTGCCGTCATCGAGCTTCTCGGATACCCTCACTCTAAAGCTGCTGCGTGTGCTGCCGCTGGCGTAGTCCTTTGACGTCTGCTCGGTTATCTCCACCCGCCACTGCTGAGAGATACAGACCAGGCTCTGGCCGGTAAATACTGTCGGCAAGGGCAGGCGTTCTCGCAACTGGTCTAGTTTCTCACTCATTTTTACCCCTGAGATTTCTCCAGTTCCTCAGAGCGTTTGACAGCCGCCATGACCGCTTTGCTTATGATTTCTTCCAGTTTGGCATCTTCCATTACTGCCAGTGCAGCGGCTGTTGTGCCGCCCTTGCTGGTAACCGCTCGGCGAAGTTCAGCCGGCTCCTGCTCGCTCTCCAGCAGACTCTTAGCCGCCCCCAGGCAAGTCTGTTTGGCCAGCGACTCCGCCTGTTGCCGCGACAGTCCCGCCTGCTGAGCCGCCTTGATAATAGCCTCTACGAAGTAGAAAAAATAGGCTGGCCCGCTACCCGAGACAGCCGTCACAGCGTGCATCTGCTTTTCTTCCAGCAGCACGGTCTGTCCACATGCCTGGAAGAGATTCTGAACCTTATCGACAGGCTCATCGCTGGCTCGTGACCCTTTTGCGATGGCTGTCATACCCGCCCCAACGGAGATAGCCAGATTTGGCATCACTCGGACCACGACTGCTTCAGGACCAAGAATCCCCTCAATGGTACTGGTGGATACACCAGCCATAATAGATACAATCAACTGCTCGGCACCGGCCAAGCCGGCCAACGGAGCCAAGACCGCTTTGGCCTGTTGCGGTTTGATTGCCAACACGACCAGCTCAGCCTGCTGCATTACCTGATTGTTTTGGTCCGTGACGACTACACCGATCTGCTCGGAAAACAACTCGCGGCTGTCAACGGCAATATCCGAGGCGATTATTTCCGTCCTTCTATAGAGACCAGCCTTGACCACGCCGTCGGCAATCGCCAGGGCCATGTTTCCCGCACCGATGAATCCCAGTTTGTATTTGAGTCCCATGATTTAATCAGTTTTTTCTGGTAGTTGCAGTTTTCCGGTGATCTCAGCGGGGGATTCCAGTCCCCGATCAGCCAAATACTTTTTTATATCTTCAGCCAATATAGCCGGGCTGTTGGGCTCAACGAATAAGGCGGTTCCTACGCCAACAGCAGTAGCACCAGCCAAGAGGAATTCTATAGCATCACTGCCGAATTGCACACCGCCCATGCCGATGATCGGCACATTGGCTTTTTTGCACAACTGAGTATAAACGCGATGGACCATATACAGGGCAATTGGTTTTATGGCTGGTCCACTGAGCCCTCCGGTAATGTTGGCCAATATTGGCTGCTGTTTATTGATGTCGATAGCTAGGCTGGTGAAGGTATTGACCAGGCTCAGACAGTCCGCGCCGGCCTCGACCGCAGCCTTGGCCGGTTCGAGAATGTCCGTCACATTAGGAGAAAGCTTGACCACCAGCAGGCATCTTTTGACGACTTGCCTGAGGGCCGAGACTATTTTGCTTACCTGCTTGGCATCAGTGCCGATGGTTTGCCCGCCTTCTTTGACGTTCGGACACGAGATATTAAGCTCCAGGCCGTTGATCTGTTCCACCTCATCCAGCTTGGCCGCCACCTGAGTGTATTCGTCTATGGTTCGGCCGGCCACGTTGACGATCACGGGTGAAGGTATTCGCTTAAACTGCGGCACTTTCTCTTTTAGGAAGACCTCTAATCCGACGTTGGCCAGGCCGATGGCGTTGAGTAAACCCGCCCTTGTTTCCACCACTCGTGGCGGAGGATTGCCTTTGCGTGGCTCAAGCGTGATAGACTTGGTGAAAAAGGCCCCAATAGCGGAGAAGTCAGCCAGATCAGCATATTCTAAGCCGTATCCGCTGGTCCCGGAAGCCGTGACAATCGGCGTGGCCAGTTCCAGCGAACCCAGACGCACCCTCAGATCGATCTTTTCTTTTTCTACCATAAGATGCTCTGTCCATCGAAGACGGGGCCATTGCTGCAGACCAGCTTGTAGACCCAGTCGCTCTCATCTTGATTCTGTTTCTGCCGACAAACGCAGGCCTGACATGCACCAAGTCCACAGGCCATATGTCGTTCCATGCAGACCTGGCACGGCAGTTGCTGTTGGGCCGCTACCTGCACGATCTTGGCCATCATGGCCTCTGGCCCGCAAGTATACACCACGGTGCCGCTTTGGGATAGTTCTCTGTGGCGGGACAGGTAATCCGCCAGGGTCTCACTAAGTAAGCCTGATTTGCCCACCGAACCATCGTCGGTAGATATGCTCACCCTTACGCCAAGTTCCGAAAAGAACTCACAGCACAGACTAGGTTCACCTTCGCTGTCTATAACTGCACCGTCAATAAGACTAAACGGCAGCAGCTCTCGGTTCTTGGCCCCCAATAGCAAAACAACTTCGCTGCCCTGATTTCTAAGTTCTTTAGCCAGGAACGACATAGCCGCTGCACCTATTCCACCTGCCACCAGTATTGCCTGGTGAACATCCTTGATCTTGAACCCGTTACCTAGTGGGCCGATTATCTGCAGCTCTGCGCCGAGGCGAGCATTTTCAGCCAGCCAGCGAGTCCCTGGACCCACAGCCCGAAAGTGTAGTGAAAATCGAGATCCGTCGCGCCCATGGGGCATATCGGCAATGCTGAAAGGTCGGCGTAATAGGGCCACGCGGTCCTGCAATTCGACGCCCTTGGCCCTCGGCCATTGTGTCGTGTCCTGCCAGGCGTGTCCGGCTAGTTGATCGGTATTATCGGCACATTGGACTATGACGAACTGTCCCGGCTTAGCGCCTGTGAACTGCTCAGCCTCCAGATCAATCCAGGCGAACTCTCTGGAAATATCCCGTCTGCCTACGACTCGCCCCCGGTAGTGGCGTCGCCGTGATTGAAATATCCTTGTGAGGTTGTTTTTTGGGGGCATGTTCCGGTTCTTTGATACTTGTCGGGACGGAATCAACTGTCTTTATTATACTCACTCTGTGGCTGAATGCATCCGGTAAAAAAAAGACGCCGAGTCCCTGTTATACTAAACAGCAGGGTTGCTCGGCATCACCTTGGAAAAAACCACTATACCTTTGACGTACGAGTGCCTCAGCTAAGCTTGGATATCCTCCAGCAATCTTTCTACAGCGATATCCAGTTTTTCCGGCGTGATATATGTGCCAGCCTGGATTTCAGCTCTGACTTGAGCGACTTTCTCAGCTCGGATGTCCGGCAGAGCAGAGACTTCGCTCATCAAGCGTGCGATGGGTGAGATTTCAACCCGGTCAACGGGGAGACCGTTAGGGATTGAGTTTCCGGGCTTGACGGCCTCAAGCCGTGGGCCGGTTACTGGAGTCATTCCGCTTGCCGCTTGTATTGGACCGATATCGACCATTATCAAATACCTTCATTAAGTTCCATCTGGGCGGCAGTCCCACCGACTACCTATCCCCAAGATGTTGTGTAGTGTTCGGATAGCAAGCATCCTTGCACTCGGCGTTTTCAGTACTGCCAGGCCCGGCGCCTCCTTGCTTGCCTGATGATCTTATCGACCGGGAGGCCATCGTTTCTTGAGAATCAAGTCTTTAACCAAGCAATTGCGCAGCACCTTTAGGATAAACAACTTACTGCTATGAGAGTGAATTTAGTGACAAAGAAGTTAAATTTTTTCTCCCGGGACAACACCAAAAAAACACCCTATCTTCCCTATGTTGCCCTGTCCGCCATCGCTGACCCCAACTGCTTGAGGTCCGAATAACTACATATAGTGTTCCTTGTCCCTAGGTTACCGGACTATGTACATATATTGAGTTTAGCTCACTACAGAGTTTCTCGCTTATTTTTGGTAGAAATATTGTTTATATTGCGGGTTAAGATGGACCTTGTCTTTAGGTATATTCGCAGCTAGATTGACATGACTTCTTGAAGAAATCGCCTCAGAGGGACCGACGAATGCCGGACTTACTGCTTCAGTCAGGTGAAGCTTTCAACAGTTGGTATGAGAGCTTGTCGAACGGCTACGCCATTTTTTTTCTTTTCGTTTGCTTGGGGGGCTGTTTTGTGGTGCTCACCAAGGGTGCGGGTTTGCTCGTCGACGGCGCCGCCGGCCTGGCTTCCGGCCTGGGCGTGCCCAAGATTATTATTGGCATTACCGTAGTATCCCTGGGGACTACTTTGCCGGAAGTCTCTGCTTCTGTGATGGCCAGCGCTGACGGTCTTGGTGGTGTCGCGGCTGGTAACGCGGTGGGATCCATAATCTGTAATGCGGGATTGGTGTTTGGCCTTTGTTGCGCATTGGTCCGCTTGCCCGTAAGTCGCTTTACCCTCAATCGAAACGCCTGGTTCCAGATAGGCGGGGCGAGCCTTTTAGTGCTACTATTCCTTCTGTCGGGCAGCCTGCCGGGAGATCAGAAAGAGCGGTTATTCTATCGTGGTTTCGGTATAGTTTTGTTAGTAGGTCTATTGGGCTACACTATTATGTCTGTACGCTGGGCCCGTCAGAGTGCAGTTGATAACAGTCGGGACGCCAACAACGGGCAGCATACGACTCGCAACATTGCCAAGCCGGTGCTACTGACTGTCATAGGTTTCGTGCTGGTTCTTGCCGCTGCCAAGGGTTTGCTGGTGGTGGTGACGGAATTGGCCCTGAAACTCGGTGTCCCCAATGACGTCGTAGCGGTGACCCTCCTGGCGTTGGGTACTTCCATTCCGGAACTGGCCACGGGCGTAATGAGTGTGATAAAAGGCCACAAAGAACTGCTTGTCGGCAACGTCATCGGTGCCAACATCCTCAATATCTTTTTCGTTATAGGTGCCTCAGCTACGGTTAGTCCGCTAGTCGTCCCCTATCGTTTCTTCTGGCTGCATCTACCCGTAATGTTGGTAATCTTGGGTCTATTCCACCTGAACATCTGGACCAGCCGGGATTATTTACGGCGTTGGCTTGGCTTGGCTATGCTGATTGTTTACCTTGGATATATAGTGGGGGTTTACCTGCTGTAGCAGTTGCTTGTTGAGCTGACGAACCTGACCGGTGCCGGGCGAACCGGAATGTCAGACGGCGGGGCAGATCGCCTGGTCGGCTGATAGTAGGCGAATGCAAAAAGTATCAGTCCTGTGGACATGACCAGCAATATATTCCTGGTATCCGGCTGGGCAAAGGCTTGAAGCCAGGCTGGATTCTTGCGGGCCGTATGGTTGTTGTCTGAGGCGACAGCCGAAGGCCTCGGTCCGATAGTTCCCGGCAGCGCCTGCTCGCCCGGCCTGTGATAATTCAATTCCTCGATAAGCAGCCTCTCGTTGAAGGCCACATCCTGTTGAGCTGCCTCGATGGCCTCGGTTTGGTGGAGGTTACTGATGCGCAGTTGCTCCAACTGCCTGGTTAGTTCCGATTGTTGCTGCTCGAGCATCTGACACTTGATCCAGGTGGGCGTGACAATACACGCCCCCAGAACGGTCAGCCCCGTCAGCAGCAGCATCCAGAAGATCCAGGTGGACGAGTCCGTCTGAGTTTTTGCTGCGGATCGTGCTCTGCGGTTGTCGGAATTTACAGGCATAGATTCTAGACGCCTAATGTTTTACAAGCTTAGAGCCGTATACGGCCTTTTGACCCAGTTCCTGTTCGATACGGAGCAACTGATTGTATTTGCATACTCGCTCGGATCGGCATGGTGCACCGGTTTTTATCTGTCCGGTGCCGGCAGCTACCACCAAATCCGCAATGGTTGTATCCTCGGTTTCGCCGCTGCGGTGGGAAACCACTGCCGTCCATCCGTTGCTGGTGGCCAGTTCGATTGCTTCAAAGGTCTCAGTGAGTGTGCCGATCTGATTAACCTTTATCAGAATGGAGTTGGCCGCATCTAATTCCAGTCCTTTTTTCAACCGACGGGTGTTGGTAACGAACAGATCGTCGCCCACCAACTGCACCTTATCGCCTATTTTCTTGCGCAGTGCCACCCAGCCGTCCCAGTCGTCCTCAGCCATCCCATCCTCTATACTGGTGATTGGGTACGCCTCGACCAGCTCGGCATAGTAGTCAGCCATTTCCTCGGATGAAAGCTGACGGTTTTCGCTGCGCAGCAGATATTTGCCGTTCTCGTAGATCTCGCTGCTGGCCGGGTCCAGACAGATATAGATATCCTTTCCGGGCTCATATCCTGCAGCCACAATGGCCTCGATGATAACCTCTATAGCTTCAGCATTCCTTTTCAAGGCTGGTGCGAAGCCACCTTCATCGCCGACGCCTGTGTTGTAACCCTTTTTCTTGAGTACTTTTTTGAGGGCATGATATACCTCAGCCCCAGCCCGCAGGGCCTCGCGGAAGCTCTCTGCCCCCAATGGCTGAATCATGAACTCCTGCAAATCGATATTGAAATCAGCGTGGCGTCCGCCGTTGAGGATATTCATCATGGGCACCGGCAATATATGTGCCTCAGCTCCACCGAGATGGCGATACAGGCTCACGCCGACAGATGCTGCCGCAGCCCTGGCCGCAGCCATGGAAACGCCCAGAATAGCGTTGGCTCCCAGCTTGGACTTGTTTTCTGTGCCATCCAGGTCGATCATAGTTCGGTCGATCAGCTTCTGGTCGCAGGCATCCAGGTCCCGGACAGCCTTGGAGATTTCTTCGTTGACGTTAGCCACCGCCTTGAGCACACCTTTGCCGCAGTAGCGGTTCTTATCGCCGTCGCGTAATTCAACAGCCTCATGGGCGCCTGTGCTGGCCCCGGATGGTACAGCTGCTTGGCCGATCGCCCCGTCATCCAGACCCACCGTGACCTCCACGGTCGGATTACCACGGCTATCGAGTATTTCCATTGCTTTGACGTTCTTGATCTTGGTACTCATACTGTTCCTCATTTCTGTACACTCTTGATATCGGCCGACCGCGTCCAAAGACTAAAGTCTTTGCTGATCATTCGCAGCCGAACATCCTCGAAAAACCTAAAACACACAATTTTTATGCTAGGGAGATTTGTCTCTGATTTCGCCCAGGCGGGCTTTGATATCCTTTTGAGCCTGTTGTAAAGCTAAAGACAGATTTTCCGCCGACGGGCCGCCACCTTGGGCTAAAGCCGGTTTACCGCCGCCCTTGCCGCCGACGATTTTGGCTGCCGACTCGATCCACTCCGAGGCTGATAGTCCCTGCTCAATCAGGTCTTTGCTCAGGGCTGCGGTCAGAAGCACTTTGCCGGAGACTTTGGCTCCCAGTATTAGAGCTATGGAGCTAAACTCTTTCCGCAGCCAATCCGCAGTGGATCTCATCCATTCCGGCCCTTGCTGTGGGGGCGCCTCGGCCACGACTATGGCTGTGGAACCTATTCGCTGGGCCTTAGCAGCAAGTTCGGCTCGAAAGCTCTTGGACGATTGCGTAGCCCCGCTGGCCAGGCGATTCTGTAAATCTTTGATCTGGTTCTGCAGAGCTGCCACCCGTTCGCCAAGCTTATCGGGACTTATCTTGAGCAGTTCGCACAACCCGGCGATGGTGTTCTCAAGGTTTGCCATGTGCTGGTAAGCCTTTTCACCCGTAACAGCCGTGATCCGACGAATACCCTTGGCTACGGATTCTTCGTTCAGGATTTTGAACAAACCTATTTGGCCGGTGCGTTCCAGGTGCGTTCCGCCGCAAAGCTCTCGGGAGAAGCCTCCCTCAATTTCTACCACTCTAACAACATCTCCGTATTTGTCACCGAAGAAGGCCCGCAGATTTTGGAGCTTTTTCGCCTGTTCCAAAGACATTTCTTTAGTGCTGACAGCCAAGTCCTGCCGAATCTTCTCGTTGACCATTCGCTCGACGTCCCGGAGTTGCTCTTTTGTTAAGGCCTTGACATGGTCGAAATCGAAGCGCAGGTTTTCCGATGCCACCCTTGAGCCCCGCTGCCTGACCTGTTCGCCCAGCATCTCCTGTAAAGCCCAGTGTAGCATATGAGTCGCAGTATGATTGCGAGCCGTGTCCCACCGTTCTTTGCTGACCTGTAGTTTGGCCTGTTGACCTACGGATATACAGCCGCTTTCGAGCTGCCCCACATGTATTATTCCGCCGCCGGCAAGCTGAACATCGCTTACCTTGAACTTGCCCGTTTCCGTTTCGATGGTCCCCGTATCACCGATTTGGCCGCCCTGTTCGACATAGAAGCAGGTTCTATCCAGTACCAGGCCGACCTCCGTTCTGCTGGGCAGCTCGCCTTGTTCGAGAAATTTGCCCTGTGCGACCCAACCGAGGATTTTGGCTGTGGTCGAAAGTCCCTCGTATTTAGGTGCATCAATGGTCTTGGGTAAATTTGCCTCCACAGCCACCACAGTAGTAGTTTTGCCGGCTGCCCGGGCCTTTTCGCGAGCTTTCTCCATTAAACTCTCAAACCCAGCCACATCTACTTTCAAGCCTTGTTCGGCTGCCATCAAGTTAGTCAGGTCCACCGGAAAGCCGTAAGTGTCGTGGAGTTTGAATGCTTCTTGGCCGCTGATAGGCTGATTGTTGCTTTTAGCCCGGCCAGCCGCTTCTTGAAAAATCTCGATTCCCCGATCGAGCGTTCGGCCAAAGCTTTCTTCTTCCGAGCGAATCACTTGGGCAACGAACTCAGCCTTAGTAGCAAGTTCCGGAAAGGCTTGCCCCATGGTATCTACCACCGGCTCGACTAGTTGACAGATGAACGGTTCGTGCATATCGAGTTTACGGCCGTACCTGGCTGCCCGGCGGAGAATTCGGCGGAGCACGTAACCTCGGCCCTCATTGCTGGGCATAACCCCATCGGCTATGGCAAAGACTAATGCCCGGACATGATCAGCGATCACGCGAAAGGCCACTTCCTTTGGCCCGTTCGCTTGGCTGTCGTAATGTCTGCCGGTGAGTTTTTCAGTGGCGGTAAAGATGTCGGTAAATAGATCCGTGTCATAGTTGGACTTTTTGCCGCCCAATGCTCTGACGACGCGTTCTAAGCCCAGACCTGTGTCTACGTGTTTGGCAGGAAGGTCATGTAATTTGCCGTCTCGATCGCGGTTGAACTGAATAAACACCAGGTTCCAAAGCTCAAGAAATCGAGCGCATTTGCCCTGTTCGTTTTCTACATTAACCCCACAGGGGCCGGCGTGTGTCTTGGGGCAGGAACCTTCTCCCAGATCGATGTGAATCTCGCTGCAAGGTCCGCAGGGGCCGGCCTCGCCCATTTCCCAGAAATTGTCTTTTTTGCCGAACTCCAGGATTCGCTCGCGTGGTAGCCCGATTACGCTATGCCAAATGTCAGCAGTTTCATCGTCCCTGCCCAGTCCGTCCTGCTTGTCACCGCTGAAAACCGCTACCCACAACCGATCCGCGTCCAGCCCCCATTGGTCTACCAGAAGCTCCCAGGCCCACTGGATAGCTTCTTTTTTGAAGTAATCCCCAAAGGACCAGTTGCCCAGCATCTCGAAGAAGGTGTGATGGTAACCGTCCTTGCCGACCTCCTCCAGGTCGTTGTGTTTGCCGGAGACGCGGATACACTTTTGGCTGTTGGCTGCCCGCTGGTAATCTGGCTTGCGCGTGCCCAGGAAGATATCCTTGAACTGATTCATCCCCGCGTTTATGAACATCAAAGTGGGATCATCAGCAGGCACGACAGGGGCGCTGGGCACGAACTTGTGGCCACGGGCTGTGAAGAAATCTATAAATCCTTGGCGGATTGCTTTGCTGGTTGGTTCTATAGCCACTGCGTCTCCTAAGAAGGCCATGGCGAGAAGTTGTCGATTTACAGCTATGGGCTGATTGTCGCTATTTAGCCTTCTCTGTCAACTGTTCGGCCCTAACCTCTTTTGTTTGTTAGCCTAGCAATGTAGAAGCTCCTGTAGGGCACTGGAATCGTTTTTATGTCTGTCCATACACCTTATACTATATATGCGGCCTGCGACATACGTGCCCCATATGTAGTAGGTGGCCAGTTGACCGCTTATTTAAGTCCGATGAAATAACAGGCGGTAAATTCCATTGTTATTTTAGAAAAGAGGCATATACTAAAATAAGAATACTATGATAGTCTCTTTATTTAAGTCTGCCTGAATAAGAACATTATTTCCATTAGGTGTTATGAGATCAGGAAGATACATAAATCAGTCGGGTGGTTATAGGGCTTTCATCCCAGCTCCGTTGCCGCCCAATCCGCCGATCCGTATGGACAAAGATTTGACCTGCCTGCTGTCGGATTCCGACCGCGCTCTCGGCCGACTTGATGGCGTAGCCTCGATTTTGCCCAACCCCGATATGTTCGTGGCTATGTACGTTCGCCAGGAGGCCGTGCTTAGCTCACAGATTGAAGGGACCCAGAGTACATTGGAGGACGTGTTAGAATTTGAGGTAGAGCGCAAAATCAATGATCGGCCAAAAGATGTGGAAGAAATCGTCAACTATGTCAAGGCTATGAATTTTGGCTTGAGTCGCTTGAAGAAACTGCCGCTATCGCTACGGCTGATACGGGAGATTCATGGCGAGTTACTGCAAGGTGTCCGTGGTGGTGAGCATAAACCCGGCCAGTTTCGCCATAGCCAGAATTACATAGGACCTTTAGGGTGTAATCTTAACGACGCCGACTTCGTACCTCCACCGCCGTACGAAATGAACAAAGCTTTAGGGGGACTGGAGAAATTCCTTCATGATCGTTCCTCCATGCCTCATCTGATTCACTGCGGTTTGGCCCATGCTCAGTTTGAGACGATTCATCCGTTCCTTGACGGGAACGGACGTATTGGCCGACTGCTTATCACATTCCTGCTTTGTGAGAGAGATATTCTCCATAGGCCCTTGCTGTATTTAAGCTATTACCTCAAAGCTCATCGAACCCAGTATTACGACCGCCTAATGGCCATCCGTAACGAGGGGGATTGGGAAGGTTGGCTGAAGTTCTTTCTTCGTGGTGTTTATGAAGTTAGCTTGGCTGCAACCGACATATCCCGCGAGATTATTAAGTTGAGAGATCAGCACCACCAGTCTCTTTCGGGTAGTGCAAATGCCCTGAAGCTATTGGACTATTTGTTCGAACAACCCGTTATTTCCGTTCGGATGGCAGAAAAATGCGTGGGCTGTTCCTATGGGACGGCCAACGATCTTATCTGGTATCTTGAGAAACGTGGTATTCTCCGGGAGATCACGGGTAGGCAACGCGATAGACGGTTTCGATATGATCATTACCTGCAGCTATTTGATCGCCAAGTTTTGCGAGGTTCAGCCGATTCTGAAGAAGCTTAGGAGTACAGTAATGGCGACTCTGGCAGACTATCACGACAAAAGAAGTAAGTTTTTCAAGGGCTACTTTGCCAAAGCCTTGAAATACCAGGATTATTTAGCCACAGGCGAGCAAGTTCACCGGCAGCGATGGAACGGCCACTACCAGGCCGTGCATCTGATCAGGGAACAGCAGGAACTGACTAGCAGCTTCGTTCGCAGGCTGAACGTCCTGTTTATGTCGGGGATATGGTGTGGAGACTGTGTTCGGCAAGGGCCCATCGTTCAACGTATCGCCGAGACCAATGATCTGATTGATCTGCGATTCATTGACAATAAAGAGAACCCTGAATTAGCTGAGGAGTTACGGCTCAATGGGGCCTCGAAGGTGCCGGTAGTTGTTTTTCTCTCTGAGGACTTTTTTGAACTGGCTCGTTTCGGCGATCGCCACTTGGCCATCTACCGTTCAAAGCTCGCCAAAGAGTTGGGCCCCGCCTGTAGTACCGGATTGATCGTGCCCGAACAGGACGTGCTAAAGCAGGATTTACAGGATTGGCTGGACCTTATCGAACGCACCCAGGCTATGCTGCGATTGGCTCCTCTGCTGCGACAACGATATGGGGATTAGAAGCTCCAACTGCCCTCTAATGGTGGAATAGTCGTATTCCGGATAGGGCCATGACCATGCCGTACTCGTCGGCGGCAGCTATGACCTCATCCTCGCGGAGTGAGCCGCCCGTCTGGACGATGTATTTGACCCCACGCTTGGAGGCCTGGTCGATGCTATCGCGGAAGGGGAAAAAGGCATCCGAGGAAATTGACACCCCATTCAGGCCGGCCAACCACTCTGTTTTCTCCTGAGGGCTCAGCTCGGCTAGCGGTGCAGTGAAGTTTTCGTTGAATGCAGCCCGTTCAGCCTCCGTCATATCCCCTTCGATATAACGTACGCGAGCATTGACCCGCTCCTGCCGTTTGATTTCCGGCTTGAACGGTAATTCTAATACCTTGGGGTGTCGGCGGAGATACCAGGTTTGGACTTTTCGGCCAGCCAACTTGACGCAATCAACCCGCGACTGTTGACCGGCCCCCAGGCCGATGACTTGGCCATCCAGGCCGTACCCTACGGAGTTTGATTGAGTGTATTTGACAGCTACTGTGGTAACGATCATATCCACCACAGCCGATTCCGGCACCTGTTTGTTCTTGGTCACGATGTGGGACAGGATGGACTTGTCGATAGCCGCGTCGTTACGGCGTTGAGCCAGAGTTATCCCGAATATATCGCGATATTCCATTTCGCCTGCGCTATAGCTGGGGTCCATCTTGATCACCGGATAGTTACCTTTTTTCTTCGCCGAGAGCAATTTCAGCGCCTCCGGCTCGTAATCCGGGGCAATGACGCCATCCGAAATAACTCCCGCGATTATCTGGGCCGTGCACAGATCGACTTTATCGCTCAGGGCGATGAAGTCGCCGAAGCTGCTCATCGGATCTGCCCCCCGGGCTCGCACGTAGGCGCTGGCCAAAGGGGACAGTTCTACGTCCTCGCAATCGTAAACCTTCCGGTCGAGCTCGGATAGTTTGATGCCCACAGCCGCACCGGCCGGCGAGACGTGTTTGAAGCTGGCTGCAGCCGGCATGTTCAGCCCTGCCCGCAGTTCCTTCACCAGTTGCCAGGCGTTCAGGGCATCACAGTAATTGATATAACCGGGATTGCCGTTGAGCACCTCAAAGGGCAATTTCTCCTTCGGTGTAAAGTATATGGCCGCTGGTTTTTGATTGGGATTGCAGCCATACTTCATCTCGATGCGTTTTTCGTATTCTTGTTTCACTATCTCAGCTTCACTCATAGTCACCAATACTCCTGATTGCTGATTCTAGACCTAAGCTTTGCCTTTTAAGTTGAGCACATCCAGCATGTCGTAGAGTCCGGGCTTTTTTCCTGCCAGCCATGCCGCTGCCTTCAGGGCCCCTCGGGCGAATATATCGCGGGAATGAGC
>JAACET010000050.1 GCA_011682385.1 Actinomycetota bacterium
ACCAGCGAGGTATCCTTACCATCCAACTCGGCCCGGATGAGCATCAGCGGACGTCGTTCCACTTTCACCCGTCCGATGTAGGCGCTGCGCGTAGCGCCAGTATGATCGACCAGCAGCACCTCTTGGCCAGCCCGCAAATCCGAAAGATAGGCCGTCTTACCCCCGGCCAACAGCACATAGGCGTGCACCGCCCCAGCATTCACTCTGAATGGCCGAGCTGCCACGTAGGGGTTTTCTACGCTCTCGGAATGCACCAGCAGAAATCCCGTAGCTGTGTTCCCGATGAGCATGCCTTCGCCGACGTCCATATTTGAGCAGGTATCTATGCAGACCCTATCGCCCATCCCCAGCGATTCGATGCCGGTAACGCTAGCTTCGGCCAATTCCACCTTGGGACTGCAGCCCTGGACAAACTCAGCGGCCTTTTTGATTTGATTAATGTCCCGGGTGTCCAGCAGGATGCCGTCAACGCCTTTTTCGAGTGCGCCGAGCACGGCCCGGGCCTGGCTGGCGTCGTTGATCTGGGCGATCAGGTTGTCCCGCTGGGCGATGATGTTTTCCAGAGGGATGACGGTCCAGTCGGCCATGGTCAGGACGAGGGGCTTATCCGCTGGGAGTTTCGCGGCGGAGATTTCGTCCGCCTTGGAGCTAATCTCCAGGAAACAAACATCCTGGTCTGGTTTGAGGTCGCCATCGGCGGCTATGGTGGTGATCCGCCCGAGTTGCTTTACCTTTTCCGAGCAGCCCACCGGCAGAACCACCGCCTGGGCTCCGCTTTCCAGGGCTGCGATAGCCAACTGTTTGTCGTAGGGGTCGACCCTTACCCACAGTTTCTTCACGATTGGACCCCGTCGGCCAAGAACTGTTTCGCCTGGGCTACGGTTGCGCTTTCATGGACCATCTTGGCGATAGTCTCGACCACTCGTTGCGGGTCGGCGTGTTGAAAGGCGTTACGTCCGATGCTGGCCCCAGCCGCGCCGGCCTTGAGTGCCCCATCGACCATAGTGAACAGCTCGTCATCTGTTTCCACCTTTTCACCGCCGGCTATGACTACCGGCACTGTACATCCGTTGACCACTTCCCGGAAGCTCTCCGTCGAGCCGGTGTAGTTAACCTTGACGATATCAGCTCCCAGTTCCGCTCCCACACGGGCCGCGTGTTTGACAGATTCGACAGCGTATTCGCTTTTGACCTTTTTCCCACGTGTATAGACCATGGCCACCAAGGGCAGTCCCCAGTTCACGCATTGCTCAGAGACGAAGCCGAACTGTTCGAGCATATCGCCCTCGGCTTCGTCGGCCAGATTCACATGGATGCTTACCGCGTCTGCACCCAGCTTGATAGCCTCTTCCACACTGCATACCAAGCGTTTGGCGTTCGGGTATGGGCTCAGCACCGTACTGGCCGACAGATGTACGATCAGGCCAACGTCGCGTCCAGCCTTTCGATGGCCCGCCCCGACCATACCTTTGTGCATCAGGATAGCGTTGGCCCCGCCGTTTACTATCTTGCTCACGGTCGGGCGCATATCAGCCAGGCCGGGTATAGGTCCCAGAGTTACCCCATGGTCCATAGGGACGATGACCGTCCGGCCCGAATTTCGATCAACAATGCGCTCCATACGTATGTCTTTGCCCAGCATGTCGACAGCCTCCTGCGGGATACTCCGCTGCGATAATTATCATCCAACTCTGAAATACGCGGGGCTAATGGCCCCGCTGGCGTCATAATACCTAATCGGACGTAAAAGGCAAGAAGTTTGCCCGCTTCCGCTCATCTGGATATCTTTTGCCGTCCCTCGGAGTATTTTTGTGGACGTATGCGCCCTTTTTGAGGTCTAATGACCTCTGGATACTTACCGTTACAGATATTATTTTAGAGGCGATTATGCGTTACCTGGCCGTTGATTATGGGACCAAAAGAATCGGCCTGGCCATTTGCGATGAGCTCGAGATTGCCGCCAGTCCCTTAGCTCAGATCAAGTCCAGAGCCCGTGGACACTTGTTCGCCGACGCACAGGCTGTGTTTCAGGTTACCGCCGAGTACGGTGTAGCCGAGTACGTTGTCGGGCTGCCTTACAATATGGATGGCTCTCTTGGCCCCCAGGCCCAGCTCTGCCAGAAGTTTGCCCAGGCCCTTGGCGAAGTCACTGCCAAACCGGTCCATTTGTTCGACGAACGGCTCACCTCCGAAGTCGCTGAGGCCAAGCTGTTGAAAGCCGGTCTGAGCGGCAAGAAGCGTCGCGCTCGCACTGATATGGTAGCGGCGGCCGTTATTCTGCAGTCTTTTCTTGAGGCCAAAGATCGTTGATCTCGGATGACTATTAAATGTGCTACACCTGGAGTCGAATAATGCCCGGTAATAGTTTTGACAAGGACGCTGTCGCTTGTATGCTTAATATTCGCTTCGGCAGCCGCTACTGCAGGATCGGCGGGGTCCGTCGACCCTCAGACGGATGTGGGGTTTAAAGGTTGCTTGATTGCAGCGGGGTTTTTCTATAGGAGATGGCTATGGCTAAAGTTATGATTGTTGACGACGATCGTGATTTTATGGATTCGATTTGTCGTGTCTTAAAGCACAAAGGCCACAACACCACAGCTTTGTACGACACTGAGGGCGTTATTGAGCGCCTGGAGCGAGAGCCGCATGACGTGCTGGTTCTGGACGTCATGTTTCCCGAAGACGCTGCAGCCGGTTTCCATCTGGCTCAGGATATCCGTAAGCACTCGGACTTGACACGGCTGCCCATTCTGATTCTCTCGGCCATTAACACCAAGTTTCCGATGGGCTTTGGCCCGGACGATATCGATGAGACCTGGATGCCGGTGCAAGACTTTCTGGAAAAGCCCATTGATTTCGATGTTTTGACAGCCAAGGTCCAGAAGTTGGCTGCCAACAGCTCTTAAGCAGCCGGAAGTCATCCGCTCACACAACTGGCTGTGTACAGGGCTATCTTCTACGACGTCCCCGGCCGATCTATTGTTCAATCTTTGAGGGTGTTGATCAGTAAGCTGCGCATCCGCATAAAGTCTTGTTCGTGCGGATCGGGCGTCGCTGGTGAGAACTTGCTGTAGTCTTCTTTGACGATTTCTCGCACCTCTTTGATCCGTTTGCTGGTCAGCGGATGCGTGGCAAAGAAATCTCCGAACAATCCGGGATTGGAATTCGAAAGACTTTGCAGCACTTCCAGCAGTTCAACCATTCCCCAGGGGTTGTATCCTGCCCGCACCATATATGCTACGCCGTAAGCGTCAGCTTCGCTTTCCATCCCCCTGCTGTATTTGAGAAGTACCATATTGCCGGCGAACTTGGCAGCAGCTTCTGCTGTCTGGGCTCCTTCACCACCTACCAAGGCTCCAAGAAGCTCGACAAATATTGCCGCCCCCATCTGTTGCTGCAGTCCTTGTACGCTATGTCCGGCTGCTACATGTATCGTCTCGTGAGCCAGTACAGCAGCCAATTGCCGCTCGTTTCTCATTTGCGACATCAGACCGGCCGTTAAATATATTTTCCCACCCGGCAAAGCGAAGGCATTGGGGATATCCGAGTTCAGCAGGGCATATTCGTAGGGCATGGAACGATCCGATACCTCAGCGAGTTTTCGACCGACACTCGCTACGTATTGCTGTAATTTTGAGTTATCTACCTTGCCCCCCATTTGACTTTCGAATTCCGGGGCGGAGTTTTGGCCTATGGCTATCTCCTGCCCCGGCGAAATTGCTCGAAGCTGTTTCTTGCCGGTAACTGGATTCCTCACGCATCCCGGCCCTGCAAATACCAGCAGGACCAGGCCCATCGAAATTAATCGCCGGCAGTCTTTCATTAGTGTTACTCTCCTGCAAATGATAGACACCCAAACCCCTTGCAGATAAGTGTATGTAGGCTGTTGGTCAAATTCAATAGTGATTATTCGGATGAATGGGAACTCAGGCTGTAGTAAACAGCCTCATACTTATCGGTCATAATAGCTGCGCTGAAACGTTCCTCGGCATTTTTCCGACAGGCTGGAGGGTCTATGTGGTCTAGTTTCTCAACTGCTTGGCAAGCCTGGTCCATGTCCTCGACCAGGAATCCCGTTTTTCCGTTTTGGACAATCTCCGGCATGGACCCTCTGGGAAAGGCGATAATAGCCGTGCCGGCCGCTTGGGCCTCAGCAGCCACTAACCCGAACGGCTCGTCCCATTTCAGCAGGAACAGGACGGCCGCCGCTTTTTGATACAACGGGGCCAATTCCCTTTGTGTCATCAGCCCTTTGTAGCAGATTCGTTTGCCGTCGACGAAGGGAGCGATTTTTTCCTCATAGTAATCGCGATATTGTGGTTCGATCATACCCGCCAGTATTAGTCGTCGCTTTGTGCGTCTGGCCAGTTCCACAGCCTCTGCCGGGCCCTTCTCCGGAGCAAGCCTGCCGGCGAATAGAAGATAGTCGTCTTTCTCCGCCACCAAGGGAAAGTCATCTACCACGATTCCGTTAGGCACTGTCGCGACATAGTTTAATTCCGGCAAAAAGTCACGTTCTTTCTCCGATAGTGAGACGAATGGATAGTGCTTGCGGGCCAACAGGGCTGGATGATTGGCCTTGTTCCAGGCCACACCGTGCAAAGTTGTGAGCATCGGCGTATCCACCAGATCGGCAAACTGCAGGGCATGGGCGTGCAGATGATTGTGTACAATGTCGAAGGCTCCTGTCGCAGCCATCTTCAGGCACTCGGCAATGTGCATTTCCTCGTAAAGTACTCCGTCCGGTGGCCCTTCCAGAAAGCCCGTCTGTGGATTCAGGGCCCGCGGCCTGGACTTTTCCGGCTCGGGCCACATGTCCAGGGGATGCGGACAGGTTACTACGAGTTTACCCGATACTTTTGAACCCCCAGCCGCGAACACGGTCACTTCGTGTCCCCGCCGAACCAATTCTTCCGAAAGATTGTACGCTACTTGTTCCCAGGGTCCGTAGCCTTCTGGCGGCATGGACCAGGATATGGGAGCGAGGATGCCTATGCGCAGCTTTTTTCCCACCTGTGATTTTCCCCGGACTTATTGGACTGGACCTATTTGCGCTTGATAATGATTGCGGTCAGGTCGTCTGTTTGTCGAGTGCCCTGGGCAAATTTTCTTACCTCGCTGTGGACTGCTTCCAAAACCTGTCCAGCAGGCAGGCTCGCATGTTCCAGCAGTATTTGCGAGGCCCGATCAGCCCCGAATAATTCGCCGGCCGGATCAGCCCATTCATAGAAGCCGTCCGTCAACAGCGCTATGATATCTCCGGATCGTAGCGGTCGGGGTTGGGCTACGTCGTATTCGAAATCAGCCATGATCCCCAACGGTATTCCGGTCACTTCCAACAGATCTACTTGATTTTTCTGACTGTCGTAAAACAGTATTGGTCCTTGGCCGGCGCTGGCGTAAACCAGATTGTGCCCTGCCGCGTCCAATATACCCACAAAAGCTGTGGTGAAACGATTGCCCGGCAGGTCTTGGGCCAAGAGTCTGTTGACCAGTTTGATAATCTCAGACATGTTCCCTGTCAGGCTCGCTGTGGATCGCAACAAGGCCCTGGTTTCAGCGCTTACCAGGGCTGGCCCTACGCCATGGCCGGTAGAGTCGCCGAGCATGAACATCCAACGGTCCTCCGGCAGAGACAGAAAATCGTAGCAATCGCCGCCTGTTTCATCGCAAGGTTGGAAATAACTCACAACTTCGTACCCGTCTATGCTTGGATCATCGTGCGGCAGAAGATTTTGCTGAATCTCCTTGGCGATCTCCAGATCACGAGCCATGCGCTGTTTTTCGATGTAGTGTTCGATCAGTCGCGCCCTCTGCAGGGCCACACCAGCTTGACAGCCGAGGGTCTCAGCCAACTCCTGATCGTAGTCCGTAAAGGGCCCCCGCTTCTTGTTTAGCAGTTGCAGTACGCCCATCAGTTCACCTTCGTATCCCACCAGCGGGCAAGTCAATATGTTCCGGGTGCGGAATCCGGTCTGTTTGTCGATCTCTTTATTAAAACGTTCGTCAGTATAAGCGTCCGGTATATTGATTACTTGCATTGAGCGGGCGGCAGCCCCGGCTATTCCGGATTCTATGGAAAAACGAATCTCCGAAGCCCCCGTAGCTACCACGGAGAACAGCTCTTTAGTCTCAGGGTCATAGAGAAAAACGCTGCCCCGCTCGGAATTCAGCATCCGATTACCGGAATCGACGATCACCTCCAGGAGTTTCTGCAGGTCCGTAGCCGCACCCAATGAGCGCGTGATTTGCAGCATCAACTCCAGGTCGGCTATTCTTTTGTCCTGGTTGGTTTTGCTCATCATACCCTCCGAGCCTACGCTTGGCTCGATACTCATGTTACCACAGCCACGGGCCGAGAACCACTGATTTTACCTCTGCTTCCAGTCAGAGCCGTCGAACATCCGGACCGGATCAGACTATCAACATTGCATCGCCGTAGCTGTAGAAGCGGTATCCCCTGGCAATAGCTTGCTGATAGGCCTCGAAGATCAGCTCCCGCGAGGCAAACGCACATACCAGCACCAGCAGGGTCGATCTTGGCAAATGGAAGTTCGTCAGCATCATATCGGTGGCCCTGAATTCATAACCCGGCCTTATAAAGATATCGGTCCAGCCCCGTTGAACCGTTAGTTCCTGGTTGCACGAAACAGCCTCCAGCACTCGCACAGAAGTGCTTCCGACAGCCACGATTTTACCCCCGGAAGCACGCGTAGCTCTGAGCTGTTTAGCAGTATTCTCCGAGATACTGAACCATTCCTGGTGCATCTGGTGCCCTTCGATATGCTCGGTGACCAGAGGTGCGAAAGTGCCCAGACCTACGTGAAGTGTGATGTAAGTATGCTGAATCCCTTTGTCTTTCAGTCTCCTGAACGTCCTTTTAGTGAAATGCAAACCAGCCGTTGGGGCTGCCACCGAGCCGGGTTCACTGGCAAAGATTGTCTGGTACCACTGCTTGTCGGTTGGCTCGTCGGTGTTTGTTTGGCGCTTGATATAGGGGGGCAGCGGGGCTCGGCCGATGCTTTCCAGGATTTCCAGGCTGCTTGCCGGTGGTTCGGGCCGGACTTTCCAGATCCCCCGTCCCAATGATTTCAGCAGACGTAGGCTACCGGGATAACCTGCCAGTTCGAGTGCCTCGTTTTCCTGCAACCGTGCCGATGGCCGGAGCATAACCTGCCAGACACCATCTGATTCAGCCAGGAAGAGCCCTTCTATTTTACCTCCGCTAAGGCGAAAGGCTCTGAATTTGGCCGGGATCACACGAGAATCATTCAGCACCAGGCAGTCGCCGACCGCCAGGTATTCTGGAAGTCTGCTGAAGGTCGAATGGCTGATTGCTCCACTGCTGCGGTCTAAAATTAGCAGTCGGGACTGATCCCGCTGCCCCAGCGGACCTTGGGCTATGAGTTCGCCGGGCAGTTCATAATCGAAATCGGCAGTCAACATACCTTGTCGCTTTCAGGAATGCTCAATATATACGGACCTTGCCATATTCTCAGGTCGGCCAATCCATTATGCACACAGCCAAGCTGTTTCTTGCCGCCGGAGAGGCTGTGAAAGTCAATTACTAACACAAGTTTATATCGGTTACAACCGATATGGCCGATATACACAGGCTAGCCAGGGGGCTTTAGGTGGACAGAATCACATGACTACTATTCAAAAATGCAAGAGGGCAAAGTCGCCATCTACCGAAAAGTTGACCACGAATCTCGCTGGGATGAGCCGATCGCAGCTAAAGCGCAAGCTATTGTCGCTGAAGACCCGTTTTCCGATGGATTTCACGGAGGAGTTCTTGGATTCCATGAGCAGCGACAAACTTCGCCACATCCTATTGGCTGCCCTGCTCAACTCTCGCTAGCCTTTTTCTCCCCCCAGGACTGAACAATCACAGGCTCAGAATCAGGACTCAGGTGCTCGTCGGGTCCGGATTATCATTTCCCGCATCTTAGGCCCAGAGTATTAACCCTTGCATTTGCCGCAGGGTCAGATCGGGGTGATTGGGCAAGATACGGACCGCAAAGCCGTATCTGCCGGTGCTCGGGCAGCGGATGGCCCCGGTGAAAGCGTGGGCATTGTCCTCTAAGCGAGCTTCGTAACTCAGTTCGGTGGTATCGCCGGCCCCGAGTCTGCCGCGAGTATCCAGTGGGCTGCAGTAGAGTTGGACCTTTACATCTACCGGATCAATCTGGCCGAGGTCGACCTCGACGCGTACCGGCATTTGTTCGTGGAGCAGCAGCGGCTGATCTGTTTGGGCGTGAACCGCCCGCACAGCCACATTGGGCCATTGGCTCTCTATCCGTTCTCGCCAGGCCAACAGTGCGCTGGACCGGGCCAAATGGTCCCCGCTCAGAGCAATCCATCGCTGATGTGCGGGCAGATAGCACAGTTGGGTATATTCCTGGATCATACGAGCGGTGTTGAACCTCGCGGGTATGACACTCATGGCTTTTTTCATCTTGTCCATCCAGCCGTTGGGTAACCCGGCCGGCCCACGGTCGTAGAACAACGGTATTATCTCGCGTTCCAGGATGTTGTAGATCGCCTCGGACTCCACTTGGTCCTGATAGTCGTGGTCGAAGTACTCTTCTCCATGACCTATGGCCCAGCCGATTTCCGGGCTATACGCCTCGCACCACCAGCCGTCCAGAACACTGAAGTTCAGAGCTCCGTTAACAGCAGCCTTCATTCCGCTGGTGCCGCTGGCTTCCATAGGTCTGCGCGGTGTGTTGAGCCAGACGTCGACTCCCTGAACCATATAGCGGGCGATGTTGATGTCGTAATCTTCGAGAAACACTACGTGATGGCGAAAATCGTCTTGTTGGGCCAGACGGATGATATCCCGGATGAGTTCTTTACCCGCGTTGTCGCAGGGATGTGCTTTGCCGGCTATTATGATTTGTACAGGTCGTTCTTTGTTCAGCAAGATACGGCGAAGACGTTCTACATCCCGCAGCAGTAGCGTGCACCGTTTGTAACTGGCAAACCGCCGGGCCAGTCCTATGGTCAGCACTTCAGGATCAAGTACCTCCGTAGCCTGTGCTAATTCGCTAGCGCCTGCCCCGCGACGTTCCAGTTGCCGGCGCAATTCCTGCCGAACGAAGGCCACCAGCCGTTCCCGCCGGCGCTCATGTGTCCGCCACAGCTCACCACTGGAAATGTCTTCGACCCGCTTCCAAACACGACTATCTGATGTCTCCTGAGCCCAATGCGGCCCAAGATAGCGGTTGAACAAGGAGTTCATTTCAGAACTCAGCCATCCTTTACTGTGCACGCCGTTGGTGATGGAGATGATTGGTACCTCATCTTCCGGCAACGAGGGAAATACATTTCCCCACATTTTGCGGGAGACTTTGCCGTGCAATGCACTGACTCCGTTAACGTAGTTGGCCAGCCGCAGGGCCAGCACGGTCATGCAGAAATCTTCCTTGTTGTTCTGAGGCTCTTGTCGCCCAAGTCCGAGAAACTGTTCCCAGTTTAAGTTGAGCAATCCCGCATAATCGGCGAAGTACCTGCTCATCAGGTCCGGCGAAAACATGTCGTTTCCCGCCGGTACCGGCGTATGGGTAGTAAAGACATTCCCGGCAGCCGCCGCCTGAGAGGCCTGGGTAAAGTTGACCTTCTCAGTCTCCATGAGTCTACGGATACGTTCTAAGGCCAGGAAGGCCGAGTGTCCCTCGTTCATATGGAATACGGTGGCCTTGATTCCCAGGGCTTCCAGCATTCTCACGCCGCCGATACCCAGGATGATTTCTTGCCGGATGCGCAGCTCCCGATCGCCGCCGTAGAGTCGGCTGGTTATGCTGCGGTCTGCCGGCGTATTTTCAGAAACATTGGTGTCCAGCATATACAATACTATGTTGCCGACGTTCACTTGCCAGACGTTGGCCAGCACATCACGCTGACCGCAGCGCACGGAGATACGTAGTTGTTTGCCCGCTTCGTCACGTACCGGCAGAATGGGCAGGTTATAGAAGTCATTTTCAGGATACTTCTCATGCTGCCAGCCGTCGGCACTGAGATACTGGTGGAAGTAGCCTTCACGGTAAAGCAGTCCCACCGCCACCATGGGCAAGCCCATATCGCTGGCTGCCTTCAGGTGATCACCCGACAATAGTCCCAACCCTCCGGAGTAGAGCGGCAGTACCTCGGTCAAACCGAATTCGGCTGAGAAGTAGGCAATCTGCAATCCTTCCGCAACGGGCTCCTTGCCTTGCCGGCTGAGCCAATTGCCTGCCGTCAAATGTTCTTGTAGTTTTCCCATGACCGTATCTAGGTGCGTTACGAAGGCCTCGTCCTCTGCCAGGCTGTTGAGGGTTTGCTGCTCCAATCGACCAAGCATTAGCACAGGATTGTGTTGGCATAGTTCCCATAACTTGGGGTCTAGCCGTTGAAACAACTCGATGGCCTCAGTGTGCCAGGTCCACCATAGGTTGTATGCCAGGGTCCGCAGACCTTCCAGACGCTCAGGTAGTTCCGGGACCACAGTGAATATGCGTACCGTCTGCATGGCGTCTGTGTTTATGGTGTCAGTCGTGGTGGTCATAGGCAGATGCTCTCCTGTAGGCAATGGTCGTCTGGATACAAATTCATCCATGGCCGTCATTGTTCCAGCCGGATCATAGCTGCCCATTTGGGGGCAACTGCATTCTTTCATTTCATTATCGGCCAGATGCTAATGCTTCTTGCACTGGTCCAACCCGTGTGTAGCGTTAAATCCAACTCTTAGACCGATAAAAACGCCTCTGGCAGGTCTCTGTGTAAATATCCTGACTCCTGTACTTGACGTAGAGTATCATAAGATAGGCTGACTCGATGTGCTTTTATTCCACGGTCACGCTCTTGGCCAGATTTCGCGGTTTGTCCACCGCGCAGTCGCGACCCACAGCCGTGTGATAAGCCAGTAGTTGCAGAGGAACAACGGTTAGCAACGGGCTCAGGGGCTCGGGGATTTCCGGTATAGTGAAGACGTGATCGACGTGCTTATGGATCTGCGCATTATTCTCCGTAGCCACGGCCAGGATTTTCCCTCCCCGGGCTCGAACCTCTTCTATATTGGAGAGCACCTTTTCGTACTGTGAACCGCTCGTGGCAATGAAAACTGTGGGCATGCCTTCATTGATCAAGGCTATTGGGCCGTGTTTCATCTCGGCTGCCGGCAGACCTTCAGCGTGAGAATAGGAAATCTCTTTTAGCTTCAAGGCCCCTTCCAGAGCTACAGGATAGTTGTAGCCGCGTCCGAGGAACAACCAATGCTCGCGCTGTAGATATAATTGGGCCACTTGGCGTATTTGGTCGGATTGGGCCAGGACTTTTTCGATCTTTCCGGGTATTCCCGACAGATGTCCCAACAGCTCCCGAGCCTGCTGCTGATCCAGCGACCGCTGACGGCCAAGTTCAATAGCCAGCAGAGCCAGCATGACCAATTGGCTGCTGAAGGCCTTGGTTGAGGCCACTCCGATTTCCGGCCCGCAGTGCAGATACACACCCGCGTTGGTTTCGCGGGCAATGGTTGACCCCACAACATTGACTATTCCCAGGGCCAGGGCCCCACGTTGTTTGGCCTCGCGCAGGGCTGCCAGGGTATCAGCCGTTTCCCCGGATTGGCTGATAGCGATGACCACTGTTCCTGGCTCGATAATGGGATTGCGATAACGGAATTCGCTGGCATACTCGACCTCGGTGGGAATCCGGGCCAAGTGCTCTAATAGGAATTCGCCTACCAGGCCGGCGTGCCAAGCCGTTCCGCAGGCAGTGATAATGATCCTTTTGGCTTTCGAAAGCTGTCCGGCAACGTTTTGGAGACCTCCGAGAATAGCTTGCCCCGCCTCCAGATCAACTCGTCCCCGCAGGGTATTTTGAACCGAGACGGGCTGTTCGAAAATCTCTTTGAGCATGAAATGTTCGTAGCCATCCAGTTCGATTTGCTGCAGGCTGAACTCGATGTTTTCCAGTTCTTTGCTCACCAGGTTGTTGTCTAGAGTCAGGGTGCGGAAGCCCTCTGGAGTTATCTCTACCATTTCGCCGTCGTCCAGATAGACTGCGCTGGTTGTGTGTTCGACGATAGCCGAGGCATCGCTGGCCACGACGTATTCATTCTCACCTACGCCCAGTAATAGGGGGCTTCCTTTTCTTGCTGCAACTATGGTGTTCGGATGGTCGGCACTGACAACCGCTATGCCGTAAGTCCCTTTGACTTCACCCAAGGCTTTTTGCACCGCATCGACCAGATTCCCCTGGTAGAAGTGACTAATCAGATTGACCAAGACTTCCGAGTCCGTCTCCGAGCGGAAACTTTTGCCTTGGCTCTGCAGCCAGGTTTTTAGTGCGGTGTAGTTTTCGATAATACCATTATGTACTAAACCAATTCTTCCTGTATCATCCAGATGGGGGTGAGCGTTTTTTTTCGTAGGGGCCCCGTGAGTAGCCCAGCGCGTATGGGCGATGCCGGTGACACCTTCAAGGGGGTCTTCGCCGATCAATTGTTCCAGGGCCGATATCCTGCCGGCTGCTCGCCGAACCGCCAGGACCCCCTCCTGAACCATAGCCATTCCGGCTGAATCGTATCCGCGGTATTCCAGACGCTTAAGGCCTTCCAGCAAGATTCTGGTACATGCTTTATGGCCGGTATAGGCTACAATTCCGCACATATTTTTTCCTCAGATCTGACTAAAACTCCACGCCATGTCGCTTCAGAACAGCTTTGATATTCGCAATACTGTTCACATTCATAGCCTCATTTGTACTGATACTTATTCCGTAGGCATTCTCCAGAGCCAGGAGAATGCTTAGCTGTCTCAACGAATCCCATCCCGGGGTGTTGTCGGAGCTACTATCATCTGAGAGCGTTTCAACGGGTACGCCCAGTATTGAGCCGATAACTTTCTCTAAACGTTCCGGCATAGCTATTTCCCGGTCATTGTTCCTCAACTGATAAGTAATCGGCACAATCGGACGGCAACTTGTCATTCTGCCGTTTTTTGGTCTATTCATTCTCATCTGTCGGCGCGGCCACAAACTCAACAATCTGCTCATCCGGTGTAAAGACAAATGCGATCTGCCGCTTGTCCATCGCGGCTGCTTCAACAGGTTCGCAGATCACTCGGCAGCCCTGTTGGCGAGCCGTTTGCAGGGCTTCGTTTATATCCCGCACCTCGAAGCACAGGTGGTTGGGCCCGCCGCCCTTTTTCAAAGCCAAGGCTACGGGAGAATCTTCACCGTCTGGAGCCAACAGCTCCAACTGTATGTCCCCCAAAGCCGGCCCCGACAGAAACTGAACATGTACCTTCTGTTTCGGGTCATGAAGAACCTCTGTAGTCGGATGAACGCCGAGCAGTCCGCAATAGACTTTTGTACTGCGGTCGATATCCGCCACTACCACAGCCAAATGGTGTAGTCTGGCTCTGCTCATTGTTTCTCCAGTTTCCTTACTGCCCTGGCCGGATTACCCGCCACTAGGGTGTAGTCGGGCACATCGTGAGCTACCACCGCGCCCATGGCTACCACTGCGCCTTTGCCTATGGTACATTTATTCAAGATAGCTGCTTGTGTGCCTATCAGGGCATAATCGCCAATCGACACTTCGCCCGATATCCTGGCCCCTGGATGAATACTTACATAGTTACCCACTCTTACGTCGTGGGCGATCGTGCAGTTCATGTTCACCAAGACACATTTGCCCAGGGACACGCTGACCGTTATTACACAGCCGGCCGCTATAAACGTCCCGGCTTCTATCGAGCAGCCGGATCCGACGATGGCTCTGGGGTGGATGATGGTAGCCAAGGGTGCGCTGTATTGTTGGACGGTACAGGAGAGTTTTTCCCGCGAATAACCGTTGCCCACAGCGGGTATCGTGAACAAATCGTCGGACTTATGCTCAGCCAGCCAGTCTAAGGTGCCCAGAATAGGCAATTGCAGTCGTTTTTGCCCTATTAGCTCATCCTCGTCATCGAGATAGCCCAGCACCTCGAAAGCCTGAGTGTTCTTATTGATATCCACCACGGCATCGGCCAATTCTCTGGCCAATCCGCCGGCTCCCAGTATCACTAATTTCTTCATACTTGTGCTCCCAGGCCGAGGTCTATGCCGATCCTGCCGACGAGTCATCCACTTTGATAAATCCTCCCAGCACCGCGAA
>JAACET010000143.1 GCA_011682385.1 Actinomycetota bacterium
TGACTGCCAACAGCACTACAGCAGGAAGGAACCAGGTGGTGAAGCGGTCGGCGGCATTCTGGATGGGGGCCTTTGTTTCTTGTGCTTCTTCTACCAGGTGAACTATTCTGGCCAAAGTGGTGTCCTTGCCGGTCTTGGTAGTCCGAATCTCCAGACGGCCCGTCTCATTCAATGTTCCGCTGAAGAGCTCACTCCCCTTGAACTTTTCAACCGGCATCGACTCTCCAGTGATGGGAGCCTGGTTGACGCTGCTTGCTCCAGCCAGGACAACCCCATCTACGGAAATACGTTCCCCCGGTCTGACAACCACCAGATCGCCAAGCTGAACGTCACCTACAGGAATAGTAACTTCACTTTCTCCCCGCCGGACCGTCGCCATGCTGGGAGTAAGGTCCAGCAGGTTCCTGATGCTCCTGCGGGTCTTGTCCAGGGTGTAGGTCTCCAGAGCGCCGGCTATAGCCATGATGAAGACGATGATCGCTGCTGCTCGGAATTCACCCACAGCAGTAGTGGCGATCAGAGCCACGGTAACAAAGACATTGACTGTTATTCTTCGGCTGTAGAGGTCTTTAAACCCCGCGATGAACCGTTGGAAGCCTCCGAACAGCGTAGCGACTAGTGCCAATCCCGCACTCAGCAAATACGGGCCGATATTCCAATGTGCCAGTGCCCAGCTTACCAGGATGAGAATCCCAACAATAACCGGAACAATAGCCAACACAGCTATTTCGCGGTATTGGGTAGGACTTCTCTTTTGGTTTTCGCCAATTGACATAAAACCCTCCTAGTATAATCCAGGGGCAATCCACGAGTGTAGACTTCTGTAGCGTCCCGCCGAACCTTACTTCTCTTCGGTTTTATCAGGTCCCTTGGCGTTGTTGTCCCTATCCCTCTCTTTATCATCTTTTTTTGCGGAACCACCGCAGGTTTCTCCCGGTCCACAGCAGCCACCGGTTTTCATCATGGATTCCCGAATCGCCGACAACAGTCCCTTTTTTTTCTGGTTCTTCATCTCAGCCACCTCCATAAGTGCCTTGGGTAATGTTTCAACAAAGGCCCGGATTTCATCCCGGACACGACGATAATGGTTCAGTGCTTCCTCTTCTGTCCCGGCCTCCTGGGCCAGTTTTGGCGGATCGTCGAAAGCGACGTGGATAACCTTTGTCTCACCCGGAAATATGGGACAGGTCTCGTTGGCGTGTCCGCAGACCGTCACCACATAATCGAAGGAAACGTTTAGAAGCTCGGCCACGTTTTTGCACCGCTGCCGACTTATGTCCACACCTGCTTCGGCCATCACCTTTACTGCGTTGGGGTTCAGGCCATGGGTCTGGATGCCGGCCGAGTAAGGCTCAATTACATTACTTTTTAACTGCCTGGTCCATCCCTCAGCCATCTGGCTACGGCAGGAGTTGCCGGTACAAAGGAAGAGCACGCGCAATTTTTCATCCTTGGATTCTAATGCAGACGGCCACTGCTTCTTTGCTTGATTTGGCATAAAGGTCCTGTTGATTATGTTATATCTGCCGTTTAGCCCCCCAGGTTTATCCTGAGGGGTTCTTAATCTGTCATTCCGCACTTGATGCGGAATCCAGGTCTTTCTTATATTTAGCCCCCGGTTTTACCGGGGGTTATCTTTATGATTTCCACGCCACTTTAATGGCGTTTTCTGTTTACTTTGCCAGTTCCGCCTGTTCCTTGGCATTTATTTTGATGACCGACTCCAGGCAGGAGAAGAAATCGAGAATGCAACGGCAGTGCAGGGAGTAGAAAACCGATGTGCCCTGTTTCTCGTCAAAGACGAGTCCTGCGTTTTTGAGTACCGACAGATGCCTGGAGACCGTGGATATATCATCGCCCACCATTTCGGTCAGTTCGCAGACGCACCTTGGCCCCTTGGCCAATTCATCCACAATGAACAGCCGCGTGGTGTGGGCCATCGCTTTTACGACCTTAGCCCGCACATCGTAGCGGGCCTTGACCTTCTTTTTCATAGCCATCTCTTTCCAAGACCTTGTTTGCTATTTTGCCAAATAGCCAAGCAATGTCAAGGGGATAGCGAACTTTTTTTTAGCCCCCCGGCTTACCGGGAGTTTCTTTGAATGCCCCCAGGCTCTCGTCTGGGGGTTCTCTAACGCCCCTGACTGCTTCCTGGGGCGAAATGTCTTCCGCCGCTCGTCTTGACGTGAATTGCTTTAACGTTAGTATTTTAAAGGATTAACGATTTTTAGTCACCCCCAACACTCCCACGCATACTTCTGCCCCGCTCTCCCGCAGCGTGCCGGCCGCTTCGCTGGCTGTTGCCCCTGTGGTCAATACGTCATCTACCAAGAGAACGTGTTTACCGTTGACTCTGATCCCCCTGCGCAGGCCGAATGACCCACGAACATTTTTTAATCGTCCCTTTCTGCTCAGATGTGTCTGCGGAGCCGTCCAGCGGGTTTTTCTCAGCAGCCCTTGGCAAGGTTTTCTGCTCAGACTTCCTACCCGCCGGGCCAATAGTTCTGCTTGGTTGTAGCTGCGGTTGAACTTTCGCCACCAGTGCAACGGCACCCAGGTTACCAGATCGAATTGATCGAGCAACTGGGCCCCTTGGACTGCTTGGTAGAGCAGCTCACCTAGAAATTTGGCTGTATGTGCCCGCCTCTGAAATTTTAGTTTCCGGATCATCTCTGCCAACGGCCCTTGGTATATTCCCACACGGCTCAGCCGGTCGTAGTGTAGTCTGAAATCACGGCAATAGTTACATCCGTTTTTGGTTTCGGCGAATTCTCCGAGGTTAGCTCCGCAGCGTTGGCAGTAGGTTCGGTTTCCGATGGCTTCCTGTAGTCCCCGCCAGCACAAGGCGCACAGTTCGCGTTCATTTACGCTCAGCGTATTGCTGCAGCCGCCACAGCAGCGGGGCAGGACGATTTCGCTTACAGCGTGTCCCAGGTAGCGAATGGGTTTTGCCCAGGCTCTGAGGGTTTTATTCATCGCCTTCTGTTTGTCCGTCGAGTATCTGATCGACTTGCTTGACCGCCGTCTCGTTCACCTTGAACTGTGGCCCTTTGATGTAGAACGCCAGCCCCGGCAAAGACCATAGCAGCCGGGCGAAGCGGTGGAAAAGGCTCAGGCTCAGAGCTGCCGTTCCGGAGACTCCCGCCCGTGCGAATAGTGTTTGGTATGATGTTTCCATCCAGCCCACTGCTCCTGGTGTTATGGGCAGCGAGGAGATCATCAAGACCGGCGGCAGCAGCACCAGGTAGCTATGATAGCTCGGCCCGGGTGCCAGTGCTCTGCCTCCCAGATATATACAGCTCAGCAGGATCATGTGGACACACACGCTCAGTCCTACGGCCAGCACCCATACGCCTGGCTGAGCTGAGTATAGCCGAGTTGCTTTGCGGAGTTGATCTACGAAGCTTTGGAAGGGCAGCTTTGCCAGGAGTTTACCCAGGTGCATTTTTCCAGCCAACCCCGGCACAAACAGCACGGTCAGCCCCAGGGCCAACAACCCCGCCACCATGAAGACTGGCCCACGGATTTCTTGCACCAGCGGATCCTGCCAACCCACCGCGATGGCTATTAGGCAGATTATAGCCAATCCTGCGATTCCGCTGACTCGATCGGCCACCCATGCTATAGCCACATGTGATTTGCGTTTGGGATGGCTCTTCATTACGTAGTATACTTTGACCACGTCTCCGCCGATCATGCTCGGCAGGGCGTTGTTGAAGAAGTTTCCCATTACGGTGAGCATTAGTACTTTTCGGTAGGATATTTTCACTCGTCCAGCCCGTAATAGCCTTTGCCACCTCCAGGCCGCCAGAAATATCATGGACGGGAACAGTCCCACTCCCAGCCAAGCCCATCCGTTACCATAGGCCGTCGCTGCCAGACCGACCAAGCCTTGCTCGAAGCTCGCTTCTTGATTTCCCGCCCCGTTGGTTTTTCGAATTACTTGTTTGTCGTCTATTATTATTTCGGTACCGTTGGGGTTTTGCCAGAGCCAATCCCCTTTTTGCGTTCGTTTGATTAATCTCCCCCAGAGTACTTTTGTTTCGCCGGAGCGTTCACGAATTTCGAGTTTATCTTTTAGATGTGTCTTGTGTAGTACCAGCCAGCACAGCCCGACAGCCAGGACGATCTTAGCTGCCCAGAGGAATTTTTTGCGATTAGTTTTTTCAGTTGCTTCGCCCAAGTCCCGCCTCCCACCGCTGAATTGCCGACTGGAACTGTGTTGTAATTCAAAATCCTAACACCTTTACTACTCGAACGCAACTACCACCGCTTGTTTTCCATTCTGTTTTCTTCGAATGCCCTCGGCCCACGTGCCGGGGGTCTTGATCTGTAATTCCGCACTTGATGCGGAATCCAGGTTTTGTCTCTATATCAAAGATCAAAGATTGCGGACCTTTGCACCTTTTTGTTATCTGTGTTCATCTGTGAAGCTTGTGCCCGCGAAAGCGGGTATCTATAGCTAATTCTCTTTCTTTTTTTACTTAGTGCCCTTCATGTCCTTCGTGGTGAACTCTTCGCTTTTTTCAGCGAAATCAGCGAAATCAGCGTCAAAAAAAATCTTTCTTTCCGTTTCTTTCTCTGCTTTCTTGCTCTCTTCAACTTCGTGTCCTTCGTGGTGAGTTCTTTCTTTCCGTTTCTTTCTCTGCTTTCT
>JAACET010000144.1 GCA_011682385.1 Actinomycetota bacterium
GCCCGATTCGGGACTCAGTCTTTGTATGCCGAACAGATTACTTGCCGTTTCTACTATAGGGGGCGGGGGCAGTTGGCCTTGTGCACTTGTCCGCAGATCGGTCCTCAGGTCTGCCGGTGCCATCGCCGCGAATCTTGACGCAGCCCCGGTTGGTTGATTGCTGACCGCTGGGCCTCTTCGTGGTGGTGGGCTCAGGTTCACACCTCTGGGCATGTTGCTGCCCGGTTGGCTACGTCCGCTGGTTATACCGCGCACACCCAGGACCGTACCGCTGGGCAGATAGAAAGGCTGAGCCACACCCAGACGTCCCGCATTGCCGCTTAGTCCGTAGCTATCCCGCGAGAATGAGGACAGTGCTCGCGTTCCCAGCGAGCCCTGAAAGCTGCGAAAGTCCCCGACTCCGCCAACACCTTTAAAGCTTTTGCCCGCTCCTACGTTACCGCTGATAATCTGATTGCCCAGCGTGGAATATCCCCCGCCGGACGGGTTTCTTCCACCCGATCCCACCAAGCGATTGGCATCGAGCCCCGATCCACGGCCCGCCTGCACCTGGCCCTGAAGACCTTCTGTAGCCCAGGCCATAATCGATGCGACGGCTACAGCCAGAAATACCGACGTGTTCCTGTGGATATGTGTGATTGGTTTCATGATACACCACCTTTTGTTAGGCGCTAGCCTTTCCCTGGGACGTTTTGGTGATATATTCGACTTTCTGCACTGCTTGAGCCATTTTTTCGTCCCGCAGTTCGGCGTATCCGCGCACGATTTCTGGTGTTTGCAGGATATCGACCTCTTGGTTATAGCTCAGCCGACTGTTTCGGCCGAAGCGTTCCAGAAGTTCGAGGTACCAGTTCAGGAAGACCCTTTCCTTTTGTCGGCTCTGCCGGGTCATTACCCTCATATATTTTAGGCTGGCCATCACCCGATTGGCAACATGGGGCAGCCAAATATCCAGGCGATGCCCGAGTACTCGCGGATGGAACACCCGTTTGTAGCGTATCTTATCGCCTCCTGCAGCGTTGACTTGGTATCTCTGGCGGTCTCTTTTTAGTTTCTCGTATCGGCTCAGCAGATAACTAACGTAGAATACATCCTTTATCATCATCAGTTTAGCCAGATTCCGGATAACCGCTTCGGTAGCCGCATATCCTTGTTCGGCCTTATCGCGTCCATAGATGCCTTGAACTTTTCTGATGTACTCATCTGTGTAGCCCAGTCCTTGGTACTGGATCAGGTCGTATATTCTAATTGCCCAGTCTCTCATAGCCCTTTTGCTCAGGCCTCTGCAATTTCGTAACGCTTTGAAGCATCTCAACTTGTATGCTCTGGACAGCCCTTTTCCTCCCCAACGGGTCCTCTCGAGAATGACTGCTCGTTCCCGGACTGCCTTGGCCAGAGTCTGGATTTCTCTGGGTTGAGAGAACACTTGGGGGCGTGCGATCAGTTTTCTACCTAAGTTGAATGCACGCAAGTTCTTACGAAAGTCTCTCCGGATCGTATGTTGTATCGCCCAGCGCATGTTTTCTTCGCTGACGGGTATGTACCCCTTTTGGAAGGCCGCACCGAGCAGGGCCATATTCATATGCAGTTTGGTGGCCAACAGGCGTTCACAGAGCTTTGTCACATTGATGGCCAGAAATCCGCCCGGCCGGCTGCGATCAGCTATATCTTTGAGCAGTTTGTCAGCCTGGAAATCTTCTTTGCCCAGCAGCATTCCGGTCGTGGGCGCCAGGTCGGTATTCAGGACTGCTACGGTCCGTTCGGGGCTGCACACCCGGAAGGGCAGTTCCGGTTGTATTGCCCTGCCCGCTTCGAGTATGTCAATGCCCAGCAGTAGATCGGCTTGTCCGTAGGGGATTATCTGTGACACCGGCGTTCCCGCTGGTGCGAAGACGATCTGCGAGTAGACCCCGCCGTTTCGGATAGCCATTCCTTTTTTATCTGCGAACAGAACACGGTATCCCTGTTGAAACCCTGCTCTTACCAGTATGCTTGTGGCCACGCCGATACCCATTCCGCCCACACCGCCGATGTGTACTCGCCAGATGTGTTTATTTTCGAGCGGCTCCGGGGCCGGGAATTTTTCCAGGTGCAACTCTGCCGAGCGTGTACGGAAGGGCCTCTTGCGAATAACGGTGATTTGTTCGATAGCGGGGCAGGAACCGATTTGTTCACAGGTCCCTTCTCCCACGCACCAGGACAAATCGGTCTGCGTTTTTGGTCCGTAATCCGTTTCAACCGTCGAGAACCCCGGACAAGCTGTCAAGCTCGTGCAGCGCAGGCAGTACTCGCAGACTTCCTCGGTAATATTGGTATAAAGACGCTTGCGCACGTATCCGCGTTTGGCTTCTTCGGTTCTCCGCTGACGCTTTATCCGCCGATTAGACACGATGGCGCATTCCCGATCAGCTATAATCACCTTTACGCCGTCGCGGAGGATCGTCTCTTCCAGCAGTTGCCGATAGTCCTTGCGATTGTGCGGATCAGCCCGCACTACCAGACATCCTTCCGGCTCCAAAGAAGCCCGAAGGATGGTCTCGATATCCTGGGCCGGTGCCGGATTATTCAGCAGATCGCGCCCCACGCCGGCATGGGTCTGATGGCCGGTCATTCCGGTCGTATGGTTATCCAGAATAATGTAGGTAATATCCTGTTGTCCGAAAAGCGAGTTGGAGATTGCCGCTTGTCCGGAGTGGTAGAAGGTCGAGTCTCCCATAAAGACCAACTGTTTGTTGGTAACGAACGGATCGATGCCGGCCCCTGTGCCGCCGCCCAACCCCATACCGGAGTAGTTGTGCATCAACTGCTCGTTTGGAGGAAACATCAGCAATGTGTAGCATCCGGTATCGCCATGGCAAATCAACTTGACGGGGTCCAGCCCGTGCCGGCGTTGCATGTACTTGGCATCTTTGAGATCTTCCATCAGTTCCAGCAGTACCGACGAGCTGTCCCGATGCGGACATCCCGGGCAGAAGGTTGGCGGGCGCAGCGGTACACGTGCCACCGGCCGCGATGTTTCTGCCGATACCTTTAGTTGCCGGGCAAATCGTTCGTGGTCGTAATCGAGCTTGTTTTCCAGAAGTTTCCCCAACACGCCCACCAGTTTATGAGCCACGATGGAGGGGTGCAGTCCTCTTACTGTGGGAAATCCCTCTTGGCCTTCGGGGAAGTTTTTGCCCCACACTCGGCAGTTTATTTGTTCGGACCCATTGCTCAGCAGTTCGATTATTTGTCGTTCTATGAAACTTCGGCGTTCTTCCACCACCACCAGGTTATCTACTCGTTTAGCTATTTTCTGCACCAACTCGCCGTCCACCGGATAGCTCATGCCCAGCTTGAGGATTGGCAGCTTGCCCCACAGGCCCAGGTCATGTAGAGCTTGGCTCAGATACTGATATGCCGTTCCCGCCGTCACAAAGCCCACCGGCAAGTGTTTACCGTTGGGGCCTTCGATTCGATTGACCCCTAATTCGCGAGCCCGTTTAGCAGCTTTTTTGAAACGCTCGTCGAAGGTCATTTCCTGTCGCCAGGTGCGCGGCGGCAGCAGTACACGTTCTTCCAGAGGGATAGCCTCTGAATCCACATTTAGCGGATTGAGCTGATTGACCTTTGGCCAATGATTTTTATTTAGTTCCACGGTCCCTCCGCCGTCGGCCAGGGTAGTGGTTATGATATAGCCGGCATAGAGGCTGGCCCTGCTGGATATATCGAATGCCAACGGCACCAGGTCTTTGACTTCTTGAGGCGTGCTCGGTTCTATTATGGGCACACGATGGTGTTCGAAGAGGAATCGTGAGTCTGCCGGCACTTGTGTGGAATCGCACCAGGGGTCGTCGCCCACAACTACCACTGCCCCGGAGCCTTCCATCACCCCGCCCAGATTCCCCAGGGCCAAGCCGTCCGAGGCCACGTGTAGCCCTACGCTTTTGAAGACTGTCATTGCTCGCAGTCCCAGCATGACAGCTCCGTTGACTGCCGCGATGCTCAGGGCCTCGTTGTTGGATATCTGGGCTCTCACCCCATGTTCTTCCAGCATTCCTTTAAGGCTGGTCAGCACGTCGAAGAACTCGCTGACGGGAGAGCCGGGATACCCCGTCAAAAGGTGTACTCCTCCCGGCGTTTCCAGCGCTCCTTTGACCAGCAGTTCGCTTCCGTTGAATACATTCAGACCTTCTTCGACTTGGAATCGCGGGTCTACTTTTTTGGGCTTTGATGACATCAGCTTCGCCGTTTTTATCATGTCATTCCCGCGAAAGCGGGAATCCATCTTCTACTATCTACTTTCAACTGTTCTACTGTTCTAGCTGTCTGCAAAAAATCTTGTTGCAGGCAGCTTAGCTATATTCCAGCCCCTTGGCCCAGTGAAGTTTCTTGCTCAGCGTACCCCAATAGTCCCTGGCCGGGCTGGTTATTACTTGCAGGTTGTATTCACCTCGTCGGACTTTCAGTTCTTGACCTACGGTGAATTCGCGAGACACCTGACCGTCCAGTATGATCGTAGTTCCTTCGTTGACTCGTTTAGCCGTTATGGTGATCTCGTATTTGGAATCTATCACCAAAGGCCGGTGGTTCAGCGAGTGCGGACAGATTGGTGTAAGCAT
>JAACET010000145.1 GCA_011682385.1 Actinomycetota bacterium
GGCAAAACTGACCCTTGGGCTCGATGCCGTTACGGGCCAGTTCCTGGTCCATATCCATGAAGCTTATGTCTCTGCCACGCCGCTTAAACAGTCCGATCAGAATCCGTTTAGCCTTGTTCTTTTCCATAGAATCACCTTTCTTTTTTCGAGGGTTCCGGTGCACCTGGTGATTACTTGCGCAGGGAGCGCGTCAACTGTCGGAGTTTTTTTTCAAAATATTTCGCCAGGCCCTTTTGCGTGAGGATCCGTTTGATCTTGTCGCGTCCCTGATAGATTCTGGCCTGGGACACTTTGTCCTGCCGGGATATCTCACTCACAGATTGGACCTTCAGACGTTCCCAGAGTTGGCGCAGCTCCGGCGGCAGACTCTTTAGGGCCTCGTGCAGGTCGATAAACAGATCATGCTGCTCTGGAGTCGGGGCTAGAGCTCGACCTGTCCAACCCGGGGACTTTTGAAGGTCCATGGTTTGGGATCGCGGTATCTTTTTACCGTCTGCGTTGGTGATCTGCTCATCCAGAGAGTACTGATTTCGTCGGTAGTGACGTTGTCCCGCCGTTTGGTAGCGGATCAGGTCCACAATTCGGTGTTTGATTATTCTCTGGATAAAAGTCTGAGGCTTGGAGCGGGTAGGATCGAAATTCGTTATTTGCTCCAGCAGGAATATGCTCAGCTCTTGAACTATGTCTTCTTCATCGGTTCGGGTAAATCCATATCTTCCAATCAGCCGTCGGGTGTGATATCCGATCTGCTTTCTGGCGTAGCCGCACAGCCGACCGTCGTGCTCTAATAGCTGCAATTTCTTCCTCCCCTGGCCGGGGAGGAGTTCGTAGCGGTGTCAACATGAAGCCGGCCCGGGTGGAGGTTGCCAGGTGAAATCGCCGTAGGGCGACACCGCAACGAACCTCCACGCCGGGCCAGTTCAGTTACAAGGATTCAAATTAAAAATTTAAACTTAATTGTCCGTTTCTAAAACTAGCTCCTAAGCTTCAGACGCACTGACGATATCCAGGCAATGGGGCAGACCGTCCTGGACGATAAGGGTTCGCACCAGGCCGTTGCCCAAGCTGGAAAGACAATCGAACAGCTCGATGACCTTGGCATTTCTTGCCAGGGACTCGGGTGAAACACTCCGGCAAGGACCGTTTTGGCCTCCGATCTTGTGCTTGCGGACGATTCGCGTGTCCGGACCGAAAACAGGTTGGCCGTTACGGACCATGAGGTCTTCAATCTGGCCGAACCTGATCCGCTGCATCTGCTCGATAAGTCGTCTGGATGCCGGGGCAATTGCCGTGCGTTTGTAATTGGCTCGGAGCATATCTGGGGCTTTCTGCGAAATCGTCCTCTGTGGCAAAGAGCTCTACTATCTACATTTTGCCAACGAACTTAGGGCGCACAACTTGGGCAAGTTGGGATGGACGATGCAGAAGTTAGGGAAATGAAAAAACCCTCTGGAGCAGAGGGTTATAGCAATCGAAAATTTTTTGTTAGGGAATGTTAGGGCTTCTTCCCTCGTTTGGTCTTTTTATCGGGTTTGTAGCAGTATCTTCTGCCAACCAAAGGGACATGCTTGACGTTGATGAGGTATCTCTTGGCGTTGGATATGTCCGAAGCGGGATAAGTCTTCGCGGTCAGGCCGGCCTCCTGCAGGCCCACGTTAAGCTCTTTGGCGGTGAATTCATTACCGGGATGATCAGCCAGAAAGGTCTCCAGACCGTCGATGAGCGCCTTGGCTATTTTAGGTTTACGAACGGCCGGCGGGGTCTGTTCGAGAGGTGATTCCTCCTGGGCTATGACAGGCCGTTTTCGCCGCTGTCTTCTGATGGCCTCGCCGGGGTCGGTTAGATCCGCTCCTTCCAGGTCCCGGAATAAATGGGCCACGGCTGTGTCCGGACGAACCGGATTACGCAGGCGCTCGAAACTGATCGGGTCTTGAGTAGTCCTGTCAAATGTATTCCAGAGAACGTCCAGCTCATGCGAGACGGAGCTGAGAATCCGATTCAGCAGTTTGATATCCCCCAGAGCGTTAGGGTCGGCGATCCGCGTCGACGCGCCGGCAAGGTGAAGATGGCCGTTGATCTTTCCCACCATCGGGGTAATTGCCTGGTCAATTAATACCTCCACCAGTTCTTGGAGATGTTTTGGATCCTGATACAAAACAAAATCCCACTCGGAACGGTCGGGTTCTTGGATCACCCAGAATTCGCAGGAGTTGATAGGATAAAAATGTCCCTCGGCCAGGGCCGGTTTATTACCGCAGTAAATCTGCTGGAAGTCCTGCAAAAAATCCCAGCGTCTGGCCAGATACGATTCCGTGTCCAGCGTATCGAACTCTCGGAATAAGGAACGTATCAGATCCGGATCGAATCCATAGCCGTGGCAATCCCATCCGGCCCGCTCAGCCTGGGCCATTAGTTTCGCCCTGGGCGGGTTGCCAAACCATCGGCAGATATCGTCCTCGTCGTCATCGTCCGGCCAGCCCCTCAAAGACACCATACAAAACAGACCCTCGGTAAGCCAAAGGACAATGTACGGAATGGTAAACAGCCAATCCTCGCACGAGAGCAGGACCGGTTCTTCCCTGGCAGCCGTCTCGACAATCTCGCCCAGAAACTCCAACTCCCCAACCAGCTCCCGGGCCTGGTATATATGGTCGGCCTGTTTGTGGACTGTTTCGTTAATTTCTGAAGATTCCAACGGCATCAACTCCTATCGGTAAGACAGTAAATATAACGTCAATTGCTCCCAACGCAAACAGCCAAAGCCGTTGGTACAGCTTTGGCTGTTTTTCTGAAAAAAACTCTGACAGTTCGCACCGGCTCTGCGCAGGTAAACAATAGGGCAATATCGCCTGCACGGAGCTAAAGATTATGGCCGAGGGATTAGACCCCCAGCGGATGACCGAAACGCAGCGGCTGGACGAAATCGCACAACTCTTGGCCAGGGGCCTGGTTAGGGTAATGGGAAAGAGCGGAAATTCCTGCAAAAAGCCGGAGATTTTAGCCCACAATTGCCTTGATGTTCCTGCCAAAGTAGGCCCTGATGTGGCTGAAAACTAACCCAGGAGAAACGTATGGAAGCCACTATTGTACAAGAGCTTGCGGAACTGGCCAAGATGCCTATGGCTGATTTGAAGGACCGCTGGCGAAGCCTGTACGGCACCGAACCGCCCAAGTATAAGCGTCAACATCTCATCAGAAGGTTGGCCTATCGAGTTCAGGAATTGGCCCTGGGCGGACTGTCCGAAAAGGCCAAAGAAAAACTTGAGCAACTGGCCGGTGAAGATTCGGTTGGAAAGAATCGCAAACAAAGACGCCGACGTAAGAACCATATTGCCGCCGGCACTCGGCTGATAAGGGAATGGAATGGCAAGCGGTACTTGGTTACCGCAGTTTCCGGTGGTTTCGAATATGACGGGCAAAGGTATCGGTCCCTTTCGGCCATTGCCAAGGCCATTACCGGAGCCCATCACAGCGGTCCGAGATTCTTTGGTATTCAACAACATAGGGTGAGTGCATGATTGCTACCGTAGAAACAGTAAAGAAAACCATCCGCTGTGCGATCTATTGTCGCAAGAGCCACGAAGAAGGTCTGGAGCAGGAGTTCAATTCTCTGGACGCCCAGCGCGAGTCCTGCCAAGCCTACATCGTGAGCCAAAGACACGAAGGCTGGACATGCCTGCCACAGAAATACGAGGACGGTGGTTTTACAGGTGCCAACACAGATCGGCCTGCTCTTCAAAAATTACTGGCCGACATCGAGCGCGGCCTGGTGGACTGCGTGGTAGTTTACAAGGTAGACCGGCTGAGCCGCTCATTGATGGACTTTGCCCGGATGATCAGCTTGTTTGAGCAGCACCAGGTATCTTTCGTTTCAGTAACACAAAGTTTTGACACCAGCACTTCCATGGGGCGGCTTATACTAAACGTCCTGTTGAGCTTTGCTCAGTTCGAGCGGGAGATCATCGGCGAGCGTATCCGTGACAAAAAACTGGCCACTGCCATGAAGGGTAAATATATTGGTGGTCAGCCATTTTTGGGATTCGATATCGACCGTGAAACTCACCGTCTTATAGTCAACGCTGAAGAGGCCAAGCTGGTTCGACATATTTTCAAACGCTTTATCCAACTCGGCTCAAGCATGCGCGTGGCCGACGAGCTTAATAAACAAGGCTATTACACCAAGACCTGGACCACCAAGAAAGGAATCACCCGGGGCGGCAAAAGGTGGAATAAGGTCTACGTCTACCGGGTACTGACCAACCGCAGCTACATCGGCGAGATTACCCATAAGGGTAAATACTATCCAGGCGAGCACGAGGCCATAGTAGATAAAAAGACCTGGGAGAGGGCACAGAGTATCCTGAGCAGGAATTGTCAGAGCCGAACCGCAAAGACCCGCAGAAAGACTCCAGCTCTGCTGTCGGGGTTAGTCCGCTGCGGCCATTGCCACCAGGCTACGGGTATCACCTTTACCAAACGCCACGGCAGACGATATCGTTAC
>JAACET010000146.1 GCA_011682385.1 Actinomycetota bacterium
GGGTGTTCCTGCTGAATACGGCCGTTGGTACAAGGCCCGACTGGAGCGGCGGGGCTCATGCATTCGGGCCTGGATCGAAGATCGGCCGTCACTTGCAGTCTCTGATGATACCTATAAGAGCGGATATGTAGGGCTGCTGGCCTTTGCCGGTCCGGTACGGATTGCGGACCTCAAGATCGAGGGAACGGCTGTGGAAGCCGAACCGCTTCAGCCAGGCGTTTCCCTCTGCCAGCCCTGGTTTCATCCTGTCGATGACCCGGATCTGACCGACGAGACACCACGAAAGCAGGGGGCAGAGAAGAAACCCCAGGTCATACGTCTGGATAACGACGAGTTGCTATTGCTTTACGCGCGCGGGGAGGTTGGAGGCGCTGGCCAGGTCCCGATGCTGTCTTGCCGCTCGGCCGATCTTGGTGCGAGTTGGTCTAGACCTGAGGTGGTGTTTGGCGAGGACTCCGGCTGTAGTTCAGGCGCCAACAACCTGTTTCAGGCTCGGGATGGGCGAATTGTCTTCTTTTCTGTGCGGGACATGAAGTATGATAAAGCCCGCCCAAATGACATGATTCGCGCTTGTCAGGCCAGCGGCCGCGTGGTCACTTATGAATCCCACGACAATGGTAGAACCTGGCGCGACGCCAAACCCCTGGTGAGCATGAGCACAGGGCCGTGGCCAAGCGATCCTGAGTTGCTATGGCCCTACGGGCAGCCAGTGCGGGCCCGAGATGGATCTTTGGTAGTATTTTTGTATGGCAGCAAAGCCTATGGCGTCGGTCCGAACTATTCCTTACAGACATGGGGCCTTAGTGGCTGGCAAGCATTCGCTTTGCGAAGTACGGACGAGGGGCAGAGCTGGTCGATACCGATAAACCTTGACGCTCCCAACTGGCCAGGCACTGAGCCCGGCAGCATAGACGGTTGTCACGACCTGACTGAGGCTCACGCGGCATTGACGGGAGACGGCCGGTTGATTGGTTTTGTCAGGCCGGTAGCCTCGCCCTATATGTGGCAGATTGAGTCAAAAGATGATGGAAGAAGTTGGGAGCCTTGTTCATTTGGCCCGTTTCCGGGATATTGCCCGTGCATAGTCCGGACAGCAAGTGATGTATTGGTATGTTTTCATCGATATCCTTATTTATGTGCGAACCTCAGTTACGACGATGGTGCGAGTTGGACGGTGGGTACGCGGCTAGACTACGCTGGTACAGCAATGTGTTCTGTAGTCGAGGTAGCCCCCGATGTTCTCTTGAATATTTACATGGGCGGCAGCCGAGTCTCGCCGTCCCGTTTGCGGGCCCAGTTTCTTAGAGTTACTTCGCAGGGTTTGGTTCCCCAGGACGGCCCATAGATACCAGAAGTGCTCTGGGATATGTACTTGGAAGTTCCTGCTTGAGACAGCAAAGATAGAGGATTACTATTAGAACGACCTGAAGGTAGTTGCAGCGAGAGAGGAGCTTTTCCCAACACACTTTACGCGGCCGTATCTGGGTTTAACCTGGCGAGTCGGCTCAATAATTTTTGACAGTCCTGGCGTTTTGTTGTAATCTCATAGTAGTCCAAAGGAAAAGTTTGTGGTTTTCAGGTGTTTATTGTCGTTGTCATTCCCGCGCAGGCGGGAATCCATCTTGTCTTTTGCCGCCATAATGCCCCGTGCGGGAGCACGGGGATATTTACTTGGGAAATCTCGGATATAAATACATGGGGCCTCTGAAAAACTGGCGAGATCACAAAGATTAATTCAAAAACCTTGTGAGCGTTGTATAATGATGTTTATTACGGAAACAATTATTGCATGGAGGTAAAAATTGTGGAACGTACAAGCCATCAGCCCACATTTCTCGATAGTTTAACTTCAGATCTCGGCGGTCCTCGCACAGCAGAGTTTTTCCACAAATGCGATAAGATGATCCCCTGGAACGAGCTTGCTGAGCCATTAAAGGATATGTACCGGAACAACACCGACAGAGGCGGAGCGTCGAATTATCCGCTGGTAATGATGATAAAGTGCATGATGTTGCAGAAGTGGTTCAATCTGTCCGACCCCATGCTTGAAGAAATGCTCTATGACCGCATATCATTTCGGCGGTTTGTGGGTTTGAAGATGAATGATAACGTCCCGGACGAAACCACGTTTGTGCAGTTCCGCAAGCGTCTTAATGCCCACGGCCATATCGCCATTTTATTTGAAAAAACCATAGCCATACTCGAAAGTCGCAGCATTATCCTTAGAGAAGGCACCTGTGTCGATGCGACCATAATCGAAGCCCCTCGCGGCAGAACAGCCAAAGATGGCCTTTCCAGCACGAAAGATAAAACGGCAGGATATACAAAAAAGCATGGCCGGATATATCACGGCTACAAGGGACATATTGCTACCGATCGCAACGGCATAATAAAGGATTACCGTTTCGATACCGCCTCCGTTCATGACAGCAAACATATCGATGATATGGTCGCCCATGAAAGGCACAGCGTCTGGGCCGATAGTGCCTATATGGATAAGGCCCGCAAAGCCAAACTCCAGGAGCGTGGCGTATTCTGCGGTATTATTGAAAGAAGGGTTCGTGGGCAGAAGGTATTGACGCCAGCGCAGAAGTGGCACAATCGTTTGGTAGCGGGCATTCGAGCGGTGGTTGAACATCCGTTTGCGTGGATGAAGAATACCGGCTATGGTCGGACGCGTTATCGTGGCATAAGGTGAAATGCTCTGGATTTTGGCTTACATGTGATAGCGTACAATTGGAAAAGGAGCTTTAGCTTGGCGGGTATAGTTTCCTGACGGCAGATACCCGTGATGAGCGGGTAGAAAAGCCTGCAAAAGTCAGAAACAGTGTCTTTGCAGGATGGAAAAACGTCTTTGATGGTGCATCGAACCCTTTTTTCGAAGCACATCACAGCAAAGATACGCCAGAACCCTAAAATGTGAGGTTATTCAGAGACCTCACATGGCCAAAAAATATCTTAGTAAAGCAAAGTACTGGGGTCCTGGGGGACTGTCCCTTACTCCTACTGATCGTGTAATCTTTCGAGAGGACATCGATTGGTTCCTACCGAAACGAATCTTCGATGTGCACACCCATGTCAACCTTGGGGTTACGGGGGCCGTTCCAAAAGTTTCGTTGGGATTGTTGAAACAGTTTCAAAAGTTGATTTTTCCGAAACGTTCCTGCAATAACCTGTTTTTTGCCATGCCGCCTCGGAATGGTCAAACTTCTGACCAGGTCAACCAATACATCTCGCAACAAGTGCGAAAGTTCCCGGAAAAAAGTGACGCCAGGCTCTTTTTTGTTGATCCTGGGATGCCAGCTGAATTCGTACGGGAGCAAGTATTACAGACACAGGCCGTCGGACTAAAAGTTTACATGACCGGCGCAACCGCCAAGAACAAAGCCGAAGCCCCGATTCGCAGTTTCCTTCCGGAAAAACACATTAAAGTGATGAACGAGCTGGGCTTGATGATTATGCTGCACCTTTCGAAGTCTAAAGCTATCTCCGATCCGGGCAACATTCGTGACCTTGAGGTGTTATCGAAACGATATCCGAATTCCAAATGGGTTTTGGCCCATTGTGCCCGCTGCTTCAGGCCCGGCCTGTTTGAAAAAGTCGTCGATCGGCTCAACGCTTTACCTAACGTCTATGTCGAAACATCAGCCGTCTGTGATCCGCTGGTATTTATGGAGGTTTTTAAAAACTACGACCTGTCCCGACTAATGTTCGGCAGCGACAATTTAGTTGCTGCAGGTTTTCGGGGGCGCTATATCGAGTGCGGATTGTTCTGGCTGTCAATTGGGCAACCGGGCTTTCAATGGGGTCAGGGAATGTTTGCCGGGCAGCCCACGTTCGTCATCTACGAGCAGTTGCGGGCCATGTCGCGGGCAGCCGGGTTGGTGAGTTTGTCAGAAGAGGACATCCATAAAATTTTCTGGGATAACGCGGTTGCCCTGATCAAAAGCATCCGACAGACCAGAAAATAAACTGGATCACGACTGCTTGAGCTGTTACGAACAGCTGCTGATTATCGACATACGGATATCATTGCCTATCCGTTCAGTTTTCCTGCCCAATAACGGACCGCTGGATCGCTGGTCCACGATCGGACAAAGGAGTTTGCAATTGGCCCCAGTAACGTTGGCTGTAATTGGCGTCGGTTCCCGCGGCAGAACTCATGCAGAGTTCGCACTCCAGCATCCTGAGAGGGCTCAAGTGCTGGCCGTAGCTGAACCGAGAGAATTCTGGCGGTCCAGTTTCGCCGAGCGGCATAACATTCCATCCGCGAGCGTTTTTGACGACTGGCGCGAGTTGGCCGAGCATTCCAAGCTGGCTGATGCGGTTGTCATTGCCACGCAGGACACGGCACACACCGCCCCTGCCGTAGCTTTTGCCGAAAAGGGCTACCACGTCCTGCTGGAAAAGCCGATGGCCCCAACGGCCGCCGAGTGTCGGCAAATCGGGAGAAAGCAGGTGTCCTGTTCAGTGTTTGCCATGTGCTGCGGTACACGCCCTACACACGGAAACTGAAGGAGATAGTCGACTCCGGCACGATCGGCGAGGTGGTCAGCATCGAGCGTTTGGAGCCGATAGGTTCCTACCATTTCGCACATAGCTACGTTCGTGGCAACTGGCGAAAGGAGTCGCAGTCCGCGCCGATGCTGCTGGCCAAGAGCTGCCATGACCTGGACTGGTTGCGCTACGTCATCGATGCACCGTGTCGCAAGGTGTCCTCGTTCGGTGGTCTTTACTGCTTCCGGCCGGAGAAACGTCCCGCCAATGCAGCCGACCGATGCCTCGATTGTCGAATTGAGACCAGTTGTCCCTACTCGGCCAAGAAGATCTACTTGGATCGGGTCAACAGGGGCGATTTACGCTGGCCGGTTGATGTTCTCACCTCGGACTTGGGGGGTGTTACCGAGGCCCTGAGGATTGGCCCATACGGCAGGTGTGTTTGGGCCTGCGACAATAATGTGGCCGATCATCAAGTGGTCAACCTTGAGTTCGCCGGTGGACAGACGGCCAGCTTCACCGCTACGGCCTTTACGCAGGGCCGCGATCGGCAAACGCGAATCTTTGGCACCAAGGGTGAGCTTCGCGGCGACGGTTCTAAGATCGAAGTGTTTGATTACCTCACCGAGCAGACGAGCGTGAGCGAAACGAACGTAGCCTCCGACGGCATTATCCTCACCGGCCACGGCAAGGGCGACTACGGATTGATGGACGCCTTTACCTCTGCACTGGCTGAGAACAATCCCCGCCGGATTCTCTCTGGGCCGCGGGAATCTTTGGACACGCATCTGATGGTCTTCGCCGCCGAGAGGGCCCGTCGCGAGAACCGCGTCGTAGAAATGACGGAAATGGACATATAGCTCCAGGCTAGGGCGGATCACCAGCTCAGGTATATACTCACATGTTGGAATCTGAGAGGTCCCTGGGAGTATATCGTGGCTTTCTTCGAAGCAGTTGATAAGCTTTCTTTACACTGAGCCCTAAATCGATCCTTACATCGAAGTGCTCAAAATTGGATTGTTTACCCCTGAATAGGAAATTTCAACCGCACGTTCTAAACATCACGGAGACAATAAAAGGTGAAAACGCAACTAAGAGCCGCAATCTATCTTGATTCCCAAAAACCCACCGAGGCGAGAGTAAAAGATTTGCTCCGTAGAATGACCCTCGAAGAAAAGATAAGACAGATGGGTTTTGGAGATTGCCTCCAATTC
>JAACET010000051.1 GCA_011682385.1 Actinomycetota bacterium
GCTTGCGCCCATTGCAGCCGCCGACAACACAGGCTGCCACCACGACCACTAAAAAAAATTTCCTCAGCTCCCGAAGGAATCTATCGGCAAGGTTCATAACTCGCTCCGAAGGATAGTGCTTAATTGTTCGGAGACTTCCTGTATATGAGCGTCATCCAGGCGAGGATTGATGATCTCATGTGTAGTTTGCTCGCGAACCTGGCCCATAATCCAGAACTCCTGGCCGTCGCGGCAATCGGTCTGCCGGTACTTTAGAATGCGCTTGCGCATCAGTATCAGAGCTAAGACGAAACGAAAATTGATCTTCGCCGGCTCGTCGGCCCCAGCTAAGCGTTCAAATATATCCAACAAAACTGCGTCGTCCACCAAGAGTCGCTTTTTTTCCTGCGGTTCGGGAAGAGAAGTTTTCCAAAAGCAGAAAACCTCCGGCCCCAGACGCTCCCAACAGTCTGGGCAGTAGTCATAACGGGCAAAGCCGTCGGCCTGGGGCTGTGAAACTTCCTTGCTGTCATTGGTTTCTTCGACCAACGCAGCGTAATAATCCTGCTTAGGTTGCAAGGTCTGATTACAGCCGACACATACGCCTTGAGTTTTGGCCACGTCCCACTGTGCCATTAGTTGAACCTAGCCCCCGTGAGTCCAATTTGATTACCAAGACAATCAAACATCCAGGTTGCGGACCTCCAGGGCGTGAGTTTCGATGAACTCCCGACGACGCTCCACATTCGCACCCATAAGAATAGAGAAGATGCGGTCCGCTTCGGCGGCATCGTCGGTCTGAACGCGTAATAGGCTTCGCCGGGCCGGGTCCATGGTCGTTTCCCAGAGTTCACCAGCGTTCATCTCTCCCAGCCCCTTGAAGCGTTTAAGCTCCAACCCTTTCACTGCGGCCTCTCGAATCGTATGGGCCAACTGAGAGATATTGTCTATCTGGATGGTCTCGCCCTGATCGTACTCCAAGCGGAAATGACCGACAGGTACCGAGCCATCCGGTCGCTGCTCACACACGCCGAAACAATCTCTTTGCTGTATGCCTCGCGCTTCGAGTTTCTTCAGACAGCGTTTGATACCTTTGCACTCGTGCAGTTCCACAATCTGAGCACGGTGAGCGGCCTGGTCGGCTGGCCCGGCCTCTTCCTGAGCTTGACCGACCTCCAGGCCGCCCAAAGCCTCATCCTTTTGCCGTAGAAACTCAGCCAGCTCTTGTTGGCTATAGAAGAGATGTTCCTGGTCGTCCAATACAACCCTGTGTGTCGGCAGAGCGCCGTCGGGCTTTTGGTAGGCGGCCAGAAAATCCTGCAAACTCCAGCCGCGTCTTTGCAGAATCCAGCCCAAGTCATTGAGTTCGTCGACCAGCTCTACCAGCTCGGTGAGTTTCTTGCCGCTGAGTTTTCGGGCCTGGCTCTCACCGTTAGGCTCAATTGCCAAACTTACACCCTCCAAGCCCAGCGAGGTCTGGATGTCACGCATGGCCTGCTCATTAAGAATATATTGCTGGTGCTTGCGCTTGGTAATCTGGTAGAGCGGCGGTTGAGCCACGTAGAGCAGTCCGTTCTTTATAAGTTCCGGCATTTGTCGGAAAAAGAAGGTTAATAATAAGGTGCGAATATGAGCACCATCGACATCGGCGTCGGTCATGATAATAATTTTGCCGTAGCGACAGCGGGCCAAATCGAAATCATCCGCGCCGATTCCGGCGCCCAAAGCGCTGATGATCGTGGTGATCTCCGTATGGGAGAGCATTTTGTCAACGCGGGCTTTCTCGACATTCAGTATTTTACCCCGCAAAGGCAGAATAGCCTGATGCTGGGAATCCCGACAATCCTTGGCTGACCCGCCGGCGGAATCGCCCTCTACCAGGAACAATTCGGTAGTTTCGGTGTCTCGGCTACGACAATCCCATAATTTGCCGGGCAGATTACCCGAGCTCAGCGCGCCCTTTCTCCGGGTCAGATCGCGTGCCTTGCGAGCCGCCTCGCGTGCCTGGCAGGCCTGCATGCCCTTCTGGATAATCTTCTTGGCGTCACCGGGGTGCTCCTCCAGATATGTACTGAACACATCGTTCACGGTGGTTTCGACAAAACTGCCCACTTCACTATTTCCCAAACGGGTCTTAGTCTGGCCTTCAAACTGCGGTTCGGGAACGCGCACGGTAATTACCGCGCTAAGGCCCTCGCGCAGGTCTTCCCCTGAAGGGGTTGAGCCGTTCTTTAGAAGCTTACTGTTGCGAGCATAGGCATTGAGCGTGCGGGTCAAGCCGGTGCGGAACCCCGACATGTGCGTGCCGCCCTCGATGGTGTGGATATTATTGGCGAAACTATAGACATTCTCGGCGTAGCCGTCGTTGTACTGTAAAGCGATCTCGCAGATCAGGCCGCTCTGAGCATCTTCGCGATGTATATAGATTGGCTTGCGGGTCAGAACCTCTTTGCCCTCGTTTATGTGCCGAACAAAGGCCATGATTCCGTCGGGAAAGCGATATTCCTCGCTCCGGTCCTCGCGCTCGTCAACCAACTTGATCCGCAAACCTGCATTCAGGTAAGCCAGCTCACGCAGTCGCACTGAAAGCGTTTCAAAACGGAAGCTTGTCTCCGGGAATATCTGGTGGTCAGGTTTGAATTGTACTCTGGTTGAGGTCTTTTTGCTTGAGCCGATGCGCTTGAGTTCCTGGGTGGTGCATCCCCGCTCAAAAGCCATTGTGAACACGCCACCGTCACGGCAAACCTGCACTTCCAGCCATTCCGACAAGCCGTTGACTACGCTGACGCCCACGCCGTGCAATCCGCCAGAGACGCGGTAAGTGCGGCTATCGAATTTTGCCCCGGCATGCAATACAGTCATACACACCTCAACGGCGGGCTTGCCGGTGCCCTTGTGAATATCCAGCGGAAACCCCCGGCCGTCATCCACCACAGAGGCTGAGCCGTCAGCGTGGATGGTAACGACAATGTTTTCACAGTTGCCCGCCATAGCCTCGTCAATTGAATTGTCCACAACCTCATACACCAGGTGATGTAACCCGCGTGCGCCTGTATCGCCGATGTACATGGCCGGTCGCTTGCGCACCGCCTCGAGCCCCTCCAGGACGGTTATCTTACTAGCATCGTACTGGTCCGGTTTCTGATTCCCCGGTGTCTCGGCCTTAGCCATATTTCCTCCGTACTAATCTGTTCCTTTAGCTTGCCTGCCGGACCCGTTAGGACAACCCAGCCGCAAACGTATTATCTTAATCGGCCGTTGATCGAAATCTACAGCAACCTGCTTAGCCAAGCCGGCTCGGACCAACGACTGCAGTTCTGCCAAGTGGGCCGCGGAATCCACTACTACCCGCAGGGTACCGCGGCGCAAGGCCTCCGGGCGACTGTGCCGGCTCAGTTCCGGTCCCACCGCGCTGGCCCAGACCCTGCGCAGATCCATCAGTGGGCTTGGCCCGTCCAACCGTTCAGCTTTAAGCAAAGCTCGCACCGACGAACCTACCGCCACCGGGTCCCGGCGGCACTGACGGTTCTGCCAAATTTGCCGTAGCTGATCCGTACTGACAGCCTTGGGCCTCATGAATACTTCCGGGTTGGTGTTGCCAAGGTGCTTATTCTTCGAACGCTTCTGCTTGACGATGAATCAGGCTCAGCACAAAGCCTCTAGCTCAGACTCACCGGCATGACTACATATAGAAAATCCTCACCGCTGCGGACCAGGGCCGGCGTGTTCGCAGCCTTCAGCTCCAGCGAAATATCTTCAGTGCCTACGACTCGCAGAGCTTCAAGAAGATAATGGGGATTAAAGCCCATTGCGAGGTCATCGTACGGGTACTCGATAGCAAGCGCGACCGTTCCTTCACCGGTCTCGGCAGCTCGGCCGGTCAGCACCAGGCGTTGTTTGCTGAATTGCAGGCATACTCCCTGCGAATTCTCCGTGGTCAGCAGGGCGGCTCGACGCAAGGCGCTGAGCAGAGCTTCGGTTTTCAACTGAACCTTCATGGTCGTATCGTGCGGAACAACCTCCTGGTACTTTGGGAATGTCCCTTCAACCAAGGTGCTGCTGAGCGTGACCCGCGGCAATTTTGCGACGATGCGGTTCTCCTGAAAACATATGGCCACCTCCTGGTCGGTTTCCGCTAGACAGCGGTCCAGCAAAGTCATCGTTTTGACCGGTACTATCGCGGTGATTTCGGAAGCGCCCGCCAGCAAAGGCGCTCGCACCTGAGCCAGCCGGCGACCATCAGTAGCAACCATCAATAGGGTCTTGCCCTCCGGAGCCCACAAGACGCCATTAATAGCATAACGACTACTCTCGCGGGCAGCGGCAAACAATGTACGGTGTATCGTGCTTCGCAGGGTGCCCGCTGTGATCTTGAACCCATCAGGTCCATCCGACTCTGGTACGGTTGGAAAACTTTCCACATCGGAAGTATTCAGCGTAAAATGACTATCGGAGGTATCAATCCGACAGGTATCACCATCAACCGCCAGAGTCAAAGTCTTATCCGGGCACTCCCGCACAATGGCCAAAAAGCGATCCGCTGGTATTAGGCCCTTACCCGGCGATTGTACTTCGACGTGCTCCAACCCATAGCGAATACCAACCTGTAGATCCGTAGCAACCAAGGTCAGATTCTTTCCTTCCGCTTCCACTAAAACACATTGCAGAGCAGGTTTGGGGGTGCGGGTCACCACAGCGGTATTGACTACTTGGAGAGCCTCTAACAACGCATCTCTTTGGCAGACAACCTTCATAATCATTTACTCCTGAAATTCGGGGCTCTACATAAGCGTGTGCCTAGACTTTATTATTCTACTAGAACTTTATATAGAATAGTAGCCGTAATATATGTTGTCGGAATTGTCAATACAGACTACAGTTCTCCGTAACTCTTTATTGACCAATATATTGCAATGGCCATCAGGATATTCGCGTCTGTGGAAAAGCTGTTAGTGCCCCGTCGCTTAAGGGCTGGTTTGCTTATCCTGTTTATTGTGTGCCTCTGCCGGCCTGTTAGTATTCGCGGGGATAGGCAGGCTCAGCTAACAGGTTCTCTGGATACCTCCGTGACATACTTACTCTGATCCAAGCCGACGGCTCCGAAGCTTCGGCAGACCTCTTCGAGCACAGCCTGCAGACGAGCGTCTTGTCGGCGCTGTCGTTCAATGGTCCGAACGGCGTGCAGAACGGTAGTGTGATCGCGACCGCCGAAATATCCGCCGATCTCCTCCAGGGAATGACGCGTCAAGTGACGAGCAAGGTGCATGCAGACCTGCCTAGGGTAAGCGATCGATTTCGTGCGCTTCTTGCCCTGTAAGTCGGCCAGACGCACATTAAAGCGAGCGGTAATAGCGTCAAAAATTTGTTGGATGGATACCTCGCGGGTCTGAGCTGTGTCGGGGTCTGCCAAGGCCTGCTTGGCGATTTCCAGGGTAATAGTGCCACCGTTTATAGCAGCCCAGCCGGCCACCTTCGTTAAAGCGCCCTCCAGCTCGCGAGTGTTGGAATCTACTTTTGTGGCAATAAAACAGACAACGTCGTCGGGAACTTTCAGTCCCCTAAGATGAGCCTTCTTGTGGACAATAGCCACTCGCGTTTCATACGCAGGGCGATCAATTCGAGCGACAAGGCCCCAGTTGAACCGGCTGGTCAGTCGCTGCTCAAGAGAGGGGATCTGGCTGGGAGCGCTGTCGGCAGTAAGAATAATCTGTTTGTGGGCTTGATAGAGAGTGTTGAACGTGTGGAAGAACTCTTCCTGGCTGGATTCGCGATCAGCCAAGAAGTGGATGTCATCGATCATTATTACGTCTACATGGCGATAACGGTAGCGGAAGTTGTGCAGGTCTCCGTTTTCGACGCCCTGAATGAAGTGCCGAATGAAGGTCTCGCAGGTTAGAAAGAGGACCTTGGCGGCGGGTTGCTGCCTGAGGACCTCGTGCCCGACCGCCTGTAACAGATGCGTTTTGCCCAGGCCGACGCTGCCGTGAAGGAATAGGGGATTGTAGGCGTGTCCAGGCGACTCACTAACCGCAACACAAGCGGCATGAGCAAGACGATTACATGGGCCGACCACGAAGCTATCGAAGACATAGTCTTCTTTAAGGCTCGGATGCCCGGAACTTTCTTGTGCGAATTCATTCGGTGCAGGCTCGGCTGAGTCGGAACCCGCGGCGACGAAGCGGACTCCAACCAAGTGACCGGTTACCTCCTGAGCAGATCGGGTAAAGGCCTCGGTCGCCTGCTGACGGAGATAACGAACGTGTGAGGCCGAGCGCGCTCGGATTTCCAGCACGCCATTCTCCAATTGTGCTGCCTCAAGGGAATTGAACCAAGGTTTTACAATGTCACCATCGCGTTGCCTGACCTGTGCCAGTATCTGCTGCCATAGGCGAAGAGTAACACTAGCCACAGACCGGACTCCTTCTCATAATCACGGACGCTTTGGAGGGCAATTGCCCAACACGTCGGCTGTTTTGCCGACGAGAGTAGCCCAAATTGGCTACGGGTTAATCAACTGAACGGCGAAGACCAAGGTGACACAACAGCAGGTAGTTGCGCACATCCAAAAGCAAGTGAGATTATATTATAACACGAGGGGACCGACCAGTCAAAAAAAAGCTGTCGGCTCAGTGGAGGGCAGAACCCGCAGCTAGGGGGCCACAGGCTCAGGTACGTCGGTTGGGCTGGGTGTGGGCAAGGTGGGGCGTTCCTGCCGCCACCAAGCGTGGACAACAGAGGCGATGTCCTTTGTTCCTGCCCAGTGCGGGTGGTATCCGAGGAAGTCTGCATTGGCACTGTCCGGCGTCCGCTCAGGAAGATAGATGCGCGTTCTCATGGGCATGGGAACAGCCTCGCCGATCACGTAAGCTTCTCCGGGTCGAAGCTGAGCGAGTGTGCCGACCAAGCCGGCAAACTGCTCAGAGACAACCTTGGATACATAGGCTTGGTCGTCCGGGTTGGATATTCGCATAACAATGAAACTGTTGCACTGGGACAGAACCGTCTCGGAAAGTTCCACCGGGCGCTGAGAGACAACCAGGGCCCCGACGCTGTATTTGCGTCCCTCTTTGGCGACGCGCTCGACGGCTCGGCGGGCGAATGATTTCTTGTCGTCAGCGGAGATATAGCTGTGAGCTTCCTCGTAAACCAACAAGAGTGGGTTGCGCTCGGCACGTGTGGCCCAGAAGTTGAACTCATACAAGAGCCTGGTAAGCAAAGCGACAGTAATATCCACCGTTTCGAAAGGGATGTGGCTGAGGTCTATTATGACCAGATTTTTTCGCGGCTCGCAGTGTCCCGTGAGCAGGGCTAATAAGGGCTCCAAACAGCAGGAATAACTGCCGGGGTCGTCACCTTGAGCAAACAGGCTTTGAAAACACAGTGACTTCCGGGCCTGTTCGATAGGCTTGAGCATGAAGTCGTAACGACGGTCGCTCATCTTCTGCTCGAGCAGATTAATCAATCCGCCAAGTCGGCTGTGGAACAAGGGGTGGGGGACCTCGCCCTCCGGGTTGCCCCGGTTGAAGCTGACCTTGGAGGTGAAGAGGAGCTTTTCCTGCTCTATGGGCGGCAAGTGCCGTAGGGCTGTGTGTCTAAAAGCCAGCCGGTTAGTGTTGAGCACGAAACGGGCAGTATTCAGATTATTGGCGTAGCAGCGCAACTGCTCCAGCGAGAAATAAATGGGGCTGTCTACGGTGTAGATGTTGGCTAGGTCCAGGCTTTCGGCGGCTTCGTGGCGCAGGCGGCGCAGGGCCTGCTTCAGAAAGGTCGTCTGGCTGGGCACATCAGCGGGATTGGAACGATCCAGGAACAACTCCTCCAGCTCTTTGTACTTCAGAAGCCAGTAAGGCAGAACTAGGTCTTGACCGCTTAAGTAGGCCACGTTGGACAAAGGCCGACCGTCATCGTCACTGAAGGCCTTGAAATACTCGCCGTGCAGATCAAAGAGGATCACCTGTGTTTCCGGCAGAGCAATGGCCTGCTGTATGAGTTGGGCTACGGTGCAGCTTTTGCCCGACCCACTGCTTCCAAGTATGGCTGCGTGTTTGGCGAAGAAAGCCTTTCCGTCCAGCTTTACCTCGTGGTTCTCATTGGGCGCGAACCTGCCCAGAGGCAAGTCTGTGCAGCGATCCGAAGAGTCTTGGGTTTGTTCAGACTGGTGGTCGGATTTTGTGAAGATCGAGGCCAAGTCCGCATCATCGGCTAATTTGATAGGCTCACCGACCACAGGATAGTGGCTGATGCCACGGTGAAATCTGCCATCGCGGACAGTACCAATCATCAACATGGTGATGGTGGTCAGGTTCGGCTCAACCGAATCAGTTGGTCCTCGTTCGGGTTGGCGTGTCCGCTGCGCAGTCACCAGGGCCAGAAGCTTACAACCATCTTGCGGGATAACGACGTACGAGCCAACCTGTCCGGGTCGAAACCGGTAATCCTCTGCGGCAGCCTTGACCAACTCTGGGACCATCAGGGCTAAGACTTCCTGGTCGTCGACCGATTCGATGTAGGCTATAACTTCGCCGGACATTATCGAGAGACTCCTGGTTTATTGGTCAGTCTGGTTGTCTTCGACAACGATGGTAGTTTGGTCGGTTTCCAGATTCTCGATATCACCGGCAATATCGCTGGGATTGTGGCTCTGCTGGTTGACTACAGCCAGAGCAGTCTGGGCCTCAGACAGGTCGGGGTTTAGCTCCAGAGCCCGTTTGTAGTAATCTCCAGCCTGTTGCCAGTTATGGTTTAGTCGATAAATGTAGGCCAGATTGTAGTAAGCCTGAGCTTCAGGTAGGGCTTTTTTGAATTCAGTCAGGGCCTGGTCGAATTGGCCCTGCTTACCCAAAGCGATGGCTAGATTCACTCTGGCCCGCTGAAATTGTCCATTCAGTTGCAGGGCTTTGCGGAAATGTTTTTCAGCTTCCTCATATTTTCCAGCCAATAGACAACTGAAGCCAAGGTTATTATACAGGAACGCTGTCTGAGGGGCGTGTTGGGTTGCTTGCTCGAAAGCGTGTTGGGCTTGGTCATATTGGCCAAGCTTATCGTAAATGATTCCCAGGCGGTTCCAGGCAGCTACATAATCGGGCTTGGCCTGGCAGGCTTGATAATAGGCTTTGGCGGCCTGGACCAGATTTCCCTGGGACTCGATGAGCCTACCGGTGGCCAGAAATGTTTCAGGGTTGATGGTTGGCGGATCCTCAGGTCTGGCTTCTGCTGTAGTTGCATCATCGACGCGAATCCAGCGGTTCGTGCCCATCTGGGTAACGGATTTGGATTTCTCTTGGCTACAGCCGGAAAAAGCGAGGGCTGTGGCCATCAAGAGTGCTTTGATAACGAATAACTTTTTCATGGGACTAACCTCCTAGATAGCTTTGCTTTTCCTGGCTGAGCTATTGCTGTTCCGTTGCTCCGGCTGCAGCGGATCCGGCTGCGGCGGACGGATCAAGGGCTTGGCCGGCGGAACTGCTTTCCTCCGGCATGAGATTCTTGTAGTAGAACAGGACCGCTTCAGCTGCGTCTTGCCCACGGCCTTTAGCAAGGCCGGTGGTTATTGTCAGTTGCTCAGGATCCAAGCCCTGGGCTACGAGGAAATCTCTGACGTTGTCCACACGCTGTTGGGTGACGACTGCATCGACCTGTTGTGATTCGAGGGTCACGTCTCCGCCGTACCGTTCCAAATAGCTGGCGATGGCCGTTACATGGGAACGTCCCAGGCTGTTCAGTTCGGCCCGGTATGGTACGAAATGGACGTCGGCCACAGTCATACTGGTCAAGATGGCGTTGTCGGCCTGGGAGTCGAAGTAGGCGGCACCATAGGAGTCTTTAGCCCGACGGGCCATTGGCGGCTCAGGGTCCGACTTATCGTAGGTGTAAGTACAACCTACGATATAAGTGGCGCTAACAATAAAGAACGTGGTCAGTATGTACTTGGTACAGTTCATAATGTGCTCCTACAGCATTAAAGTCATCTTTATAATCCACCAGAAACGGCAGTTAGAGTTTCGAGCAGTTTCATCATCGCTGGTCCTGCCAATACAACAAACAGAGCGGGGAAGATAAACAGGATCAGCGGTATGATAAGTTTCACGGCTGTCTTGGCGGCCCGCTCCTCGGCCTGCTGACTGCGTTTGACGCGCATGCTGTCAGCGTGGGTGCGGACGGCCTGGGCAATACTGGTTCCAAATCGCTCGGCCTGGATGAGAATGGCCGTCAGAGATTTCATCTCCGGTATGTCGGTTCGTGTGGCCAGGTTCGTCAAGGCCTCGGAACGAGCCAGGCCCATTTGGGTCTCCATAGTGGTCAAGACGAGCTCTTCTGCCAACTCAGGGTGAACCGCCTTCATTTCCTCACTGACTCGCTTAAGAGCGGCGTCCATGCCCAGCCCGGCCTCAATGGTGACTACCATCAGGTCCAGAGAATCGGGCATGCCGTGAGCGACCTTTTCCTTGCGGCTTTTGATGGCCAAGGCCAACCAGAGGTTGGGCAGCATCAGACCGACGGCTCCGCCGAAAACGAATGCCCCCAGGATGTTGCGAGGCTGTGCGCGCATAGCTACCGCTGCAGCCAGGGCGGCGATGGCGCAGATAATACCCAGTACGGTTTTGCTGGCCAAGAAGACGGATGGTGTCTGCCGACCGCGCAAACCTGCGTTGGATAGCTTAACGCGGAGATTACTGCGGGCCTCCTCGGTTTTAGGCATGGCCGCTTTGGACAGAGCAGGAGCTGCTCGCATTAACAATCCCTTGGCTGGCTTGCTTTTTGGCTGGCCGAGCTTGATGGATTGTTTTGCCGAACGACCGGATTGGTTCTGCAAACGTCTGAGGGTCTTGCGGCGCTTGTCCTCTCCCCGGGGTATCAAGGAGTAGAAGATCATAGCCGCGCTGATCCCGGCCATTATTATGATTAGTGTCAAGTCCATACTTATATCCGTAGGCTGCTCAACAGGCGGCAGCCTGGGGTTAAATCTTTATATTGACGATCTTCTTGATCATCAGCATGCCCAGGATCTGCATAACGATAGCAGCACCGAGCATAGTTTGGCCCTGTTCTTCATGTAGCAGGATGTCTATGTACTCCGGATTGAGGGCCTTGGCCACAAAGAAGACCAGCACGGGCAGTGCGCTTAGTACCCATCCTGACAGGCGACCTTCGGCAGTTAGAGCCTTGACCTGGCCCAGGATTTTTATGCGATCTCGAATTACCTTGGATATTTTCTCCAGGATTTCCGCTAAGTCGCCGCCGGTCTGTCGCTGGACTATAATCGCGGTTACGAAGAAGCGCACGTCCAGCAGATCCACTCTTTCGGCCATATTGGTCAGGGCGTCTTCAAGTTTCAACCCCAGATTCTGCTCTTGGAAGCAGCGGTAGAACTCCGTCCCGGCAGGATCGGGTAGTTGCTGGCCGACCAATTGAATACCGGAGGCCAGCGAGTGACCTGCCCGCAAGGCCTGACACAGCAGGTCGAAAACGTCGGGCAATTGATAGTTGAATTTCTTCCTGCGGACTTTACTCTTAAAGGATATAACCATCACCGGCAGCAGTACAATCATCAGGCCCAGACCCAGGGCGATGATAAAAGACACTTCGGCTACTATGGCTAGTATGGCTGCCAGCAGACCCACGCTGGCAGTGTTAAGTAAGAAACGAGAAGCCGTCCAATTCACACCGGCCTGGTCGAGGGTTTTCTGCATCTTCTGTACGGGGGCGTACTTGGCCAACAGCCGGTCCATCCACTTGTTTTCTTGGCCAAGTTGCTTGCGCAGTATGTTGGCGGCGCCAGCCTGGGCAGATTTCGCTGGAGCGAAGGACCGCTCGCGGAGGCGCTGTTGAATGCGTTTCTGTTCTGGCTTTCGCAGATCGTACCAAAGTTGATAGAGCCCGTAGGCCAGCATAGCCCCCGCTGCTAAGGGCAGGGCAAAGAAAGTTAGCATATTGATTTGTTCTTGCAGGCTAGCCATATTCATTACTCGTCCGACAACAGAGCTTGAGGTTCGAACATCTCCGCGGATAGGCCTACGCCGGCAGACTCAAGGTGCTCCAGGAATGTAGGCCTAATGCCCGCGGCCCAGAAGTCGCCGTAGGCGTTACCGTCGGCGTTGACGCCTTTCTGCTTGTAGCAGAAGATTTCCTGCATAGTGACCATATCCCCTTCCATGCCCAGAACCTCGGAAATACTCATCACCCGGCGTCTGCCGCCCTGGAGCCGGGAAGCTTGCACGATAACATTCACCGCGGCGGCGAATTGCTGGCGTACCGTGGAGACAGGTAGATCAAAGCCGGCCATGCTGACCATGGTTTCCAGTCGGCTCAGGGCATCCCGGGTGCTGTTGGCGTGGATGGTGGTCATGGAACCTTCGTGGCCGGTGTTCATGGCTTGGAGCATGTCCAGGGCTTCAGATCCGCGAACCTCGCCGACGATGATACGGTCGGGCCGCATACGCAGGCAGTTTCGCAACAAGTCCCGCTGTGCGATTTGGCCCTTACCTTCGATGTTGGGGGGGCGGGTTTCCAAGCGGACCACATGCGGCTGTTGCAGTATCAACTCGGCGGCGTCTTCGATGGTGACAATCCGCTCAGTGCTCGGTATGAAGCTGGACAGGTTGTTCAGCAACGTGGTCTTGCCGGAGCCAGTTCCGCCGACGATCATGATGTTCAGCTTCGCTATCACGCAAGAGGAGAGGAAATCGACCATCTCCTGACTGATCGATTTGTACTCCAGCAAGTCCGCTATGCGGACTGGGTCGGAACCAAAACGCCGGATCGAGAGGGCCGGGCCATCCAGGGCCAGCGGCGGAATAATGGCATTGACACGAGAACCGTCCTGCAGTCTGGCGTCAACCATGGGTGAGACTTCATCACAGCGCCGGCCCACCTTGGAGACGATCTTGTCGATGATATGAAGCAGGTGGGTGTTATCTTTGAAGTTGACATTGGTTCGTTCAAGCCGGCCACGCCGCTCTATGTAAATCTGGTGCGGTCCGTTGACCAGAATATCGCTAATGGTGGGGTCGGCCAGGAGAACCTCGAGTGGTCCGAGTCCGAAGGTTTCGTCCATGACCTCGGCGATCAACCGCTCACGCTCCTGGTGGTTCAGTAAAGCATTTTCCTCATCACACAGTTCAACCACCACGTCGCGGATTTGCTTTCGTAGAGTGTCCTTGTCTAAGCCATCAATGTTGGACAGGTCCAGACGATCGACCATCTTGCGGTGGATACGAGTCTTGAGGTCCTGCAGCTGGCTAATCCGAGTGGCGCTGAGGTTAGCGGAGGCTCGGCCCTGTCCGGCTTCGGGACTGACCATGTGTACAGTCGATGTCCCGGATTTGATTTGGCTATCAGTTGCAGATGAGACAACATTCAATTTCATGGGGCCGAATCCTCAGGTTAGCTTTTCGACGAATCTTTAGGTACGACAGCGGCCAGTGACCGCGGCGGCTTTTTGCGTGCAGATCGATCGCGGTGGCCGGTTTGTGTTAAGCCGACGCTTCTTTTGAGCATCCGGCCAAGAAGGCTGGCTCTTTTGCTTCCACTATGGGTGGACCTGTGATTTTGGGAGGACCTTCGGG
>JAACET010000147.1 GCA_011682385.1 Actinomycetota bacterium
AAGATACGAAATTGTCCGAAATGTTATAAACCTAGAATTAAGGGAGTTGTATTATGGACATGTTCTGTTTTCAATGTGAACAAACTGCCAAGGGTACCGGCTGTACCATCCAGGGTGTTTGCGGCAAATCACCTGAAGTCGCCGCCCTCCAGGACCTGCTTGTTTACGCGAGTAAGGGAATCGGCATGTACGCTCACCGTTCCGCGGAACTCGGTTTCAGGGATGGCCGGATTGATTTGTTTGTTATTGAGGCTCTGTTTTCTACGGTGACTAACGTCAACTTTTCCCCGGAGCGTTTGCATACTTTGTTGCTTCGAGCCGCCCAGGTTCTGGACTTGGCCCGCGCGCTTTATCAGTCTGCCTGCGAGAAGGCCGGCCAACCCGCGGAACAATTGGATGGTCCTGCCAGTTGGCAGCCCGCCGATGATTTAGCTGGGCTCGTTCGGCAAGGCCGGGAGGTTACCATTAAGAATCGCCTTGATTTGCTCGGCCCGGATGTTGCTGGCCTCCAGGAGCTTTTGACCTACGGCCTCAAGGGTTTGTCTGCTTATGCCGATCACGCTCAGATTCTCGGCCAAGAGGACCCCAGCGTTTACGCCTTTGTCCATGAAGCCCTCGATTATCTCGGCAAGCCCGCCCCTGCGCTTGACGAGCTGGTCTCGCTTAGTCTCCGTTGCGGCCAAGTGAACCTGACGGTCATGGGTCTTCTGGATACTGCGAACACCTCTGCTTACGGCCATCCCGCGCCCGCGCCGACCGCTGTGCGTACCACGCCTGTCAAGGGCAAGGCCATTTTGGTTTCCGGTCACGATCTTAAGGACCTCCAAGAGCTTCTCCAGCAGACTGACGGCAAGGGCATTAATGTTTACACGCATGGTGAAATGCTTCCTGCTCATGGTTATCCTGGTTTGAAGAAGTACAAGCATTTGGTCGGCAACTACGGTGGGGCCTGGCAGGACCAGCGTAAGGAGTTTGCCGCTTTTCCCGGATCGATTCTGATGACCACCAACTGCATCCAAAAACCGCAGGATAGTTATAATGCCCGCATCTTCACTTCCGGCCTGGTTGCCTGGCCCGGCGTCACTCACATTTCCGACCGTGATTTTTCAGCCCTCATCCAGGCCGCTTTGGATTCCGATGGCTTTGCCGAGGACAGCCCCGCTCAGACCATTACAGTGGGCTTCGGCCACAATGCCGTTATGTCTGTTGCCGACAAGGTCATTGAAGCCGTCAAGGCTGGCTCGATAAAGCACTTTTTCCTGATTGGCGGTTGTGATGGTGCCAAATCTGGCCGAAATTATTACACTGATTTAGCCCAGCAGGTCCCTGACGACTGCGTTATTCTCACCCTGGCTTGCGGCAAGTACCGGTTCAATAAACTGGATTTCGGCGATATTGGCGGCATCCCTCGTTTGCTGGACGTCGGCCAATGCAACGACGCTTTCTCTGCCGTGCAGATCGCCGTGGCCCTGGCCAAGGCCTTTGATTGCGGAGTAAACGATTTGCCACTTTCGATGATTCTGAGTTGGTACGAGCAGAAGGCCGTGGTCATTCTTTTGAGTCTGCTGCATCTGGGCATCAAGAACATTCGCCTGGGCCCGTCTCTGCCGGCTTGTGTTTCACCGGCTGTGCTGGGCGTTTTGGTGGAGAAGTTTAATATAATGCCCATTTCCACCCCAGCCGAGGATATCAAGGCCATTTTAGCCTAAAGCGTTCACGATGGATCTGAAATGTCCAGATAGTGTTTTTTATTCATAATGCCCCCGACCTACGTGTCGGGGGTCCGTTATTATTTTTACAATCTGTGGCTAAAGGTGCAATATGAAGAGAAAGATCATCACCATAGACGAGAACTTGTGCAATGGTTGCGGCCAATGCGTGGTGGCCTGTGCCGAAGGGGCCATCGAGATCGTTGACGGCAAGGCCAAGCTGGTCAAGGAGCAGTTTTGTGACGGCTTTGGTGATTGCGTCGGCCAATGTCCCCAGGGCGCTATGTTTATTGAAGAGCAGGAAGCTGAGGCTTTCGATCCCGAGGCTACCAAGCATCATTTATTCCAGACCAAAGGAGCCGAGGCTGTGACCCGCATGGAAGAGGCCAGTGTTCGGCACGCCACCCCCCCTGGCGGCTGTCCCGGCTCAAGGGCTATGCAGTTTGACAAACCACCTGCCGCCTCCACCGGGACGGGCCAAGTCCCTTCGCAATTGACTCATTGGCCCATCCAGATGACTCTGGTTTCGCCCGATATGCCTGTTTTCAAAAACGCCGATTTGCTCTTGGCCGCAGATTGCACTGCTTTTGTTTACGGTGATTTCCATCGTGAGCTTTTAGCTGGCAAGGCCCTGATAATTGGCTGTCCCAAGCTTGACAACACCGACCCTTATTTAGCCAAGCTCACCCGGATCATTAAGACTAACGACCTCAAGAGCCTTACTGTCGCTCACATGGAGGTTCCCTGCTGCCACGGCCTGGTACATTTGGCCAAGGAAGCTCTCCAGCAAGCCGGTTCGGACCTCGAATTGCGGATCGTCACCGTTGGCATCAACGGCCAATTGAAATAACCACCCCATTTATTAGGAGGGTTGCTTCCTGGGGCCTCACGTCAGAGGCCTCAGGCTTTTTTTTCGATCCCCAGTTCGTTCTGCTCAAGAATTACCCTCCTGTTGACGACAATAGTGCTATCTGGATGCTTTGCGTACAGTTTTTTTGCTGGCCCTGCTTTTTCGGGAGGTTTCTTCTGTGACTAACAGCCGTATCTTCAAGCAGCAGAACCAGTTATTTCGCCGCTATCAGGGAAACCCCATACTTACCCCCCGGGATTGGCCTTACCCTGCCAATGCCGTATTTAATCCTGCTGCCGTGCGTCTTAATGGTCACACTTTGCTTTTGGTCCGTGTTGAGGACCGCCGGGGCTTTTCGCATCTGACCGCCGCCCGCAGCGCGGACGGCATTACCGATTGGAAGATCGATCCTGAGCCCACGCTTTTGCCCGAGCCCAAGGCCAAGGAGGGGATTTGGGGCCTGGAGGACGCTCGCATTGTCCGCATGGAGGATGGTGGCCAATATGCTATCAGTTGTGTTTCGTTTTCTGCCGGTGGTCCTTTGGTCAGTCTGATCATGACCGAGGATTTCAAGACTTTTACTCGCATGGGCACCCCATTTCCTCCTGAGGACAAGGACGCCTGTTTATTTCCTCGCTTGTTTAATGGCCGATATGCCATGATCCATCGGCCCATCATTCGCGGCCAAGCTCACGTTTGGATCAGTTCTTCTCCTGATTTGATTCACTGGGGCCATCACGAGATTCTGATTCCGGTTCGTGACGGCTGGTGGGATTGCCACCGTGTTGGTTTGGGTGCTCAGCCGATTGCCACGGACTCCGGCTGGCTCATTATATATCACGGTGTGCGTATGACTCCAGCCGGCCAGGTTTATCGAGTGGGCTTAGCTTTGTTGGATTTGGAGGACCCTCGTCATGTCATACGTCGTTCTGACGAATGGGTTTTTTCGCCGTGTATGCCTTACGAGATGACTGGCGACGTTCCTGGCGTGGTTTTCCCTACTGGTGCGGTTGTTGACAAGGCCAGTAATCAGTTACGTGTTTATTATGGAGCCGCCGACACATCTGTCGCCGTGGCCGTAGCCGACCTTGACGCCGTCGTCGAGTTCGTCAGTTCTTGCCCCGTTCCCTAGCGGCCCCCTTCTTTTTCTTATATTTAGCCCCCGGTTTCACCGGGGGTTTCTTTTCCGACGTCAAACCCTAATTATCGGACTCTAGTTGATTCTTCTTCCGGATCATCCCAAACAACTCTTTTAGCAAATCCACTGCCGCTTCGGTGATTATTTCTTCTGTCGGCGGATCCACCCGTCGCGTATCTACCGAGTATCCTCCTTCTGCGATGGCCTTGGTCGACGGAAAATATCCTTTGTTGCCGTTGGTCAGTCCCATGATGTAAGTCTGCTTGAATGGTGAAGCTTCTTTGATTCTCTGTCCGATCTCCGTGAACAACTCCCCCGGAAAGGACACGAAGGCCATATCGCCGACAGCCAGCCCGTCCAGTTGGAGGGGCATTTGTTGCCCGCGTTTGGGCAGCAGTTCCATTATCAGTTCTGCCTTGAATTCATCTGTGACTCCGTCCACCAGGGTTATTGCTTCGCCTTTGGATTCAGCCAGCACCTTTTTCGCCCATCCCACTTCTTTATCACTTACATTTCGCATGGGCACTTCAATGTGTCGCACACCTGTGACGATTTTCACTTCATCCTGAAATTCTCGGATATCTTCTGCGGTTTTTAGCACTGCCTCAGCCAGTGCCTTACCTGTTCTATCCACGCCTTCCCAGTCCCGATCTTTTAGGCCGTCGATATCGCTACTACCTTGTGCTCCGTTTAGAAATAGGGCCGAACCGCCTGATTCCTTTTCCACGATCACCGAGGCCAGTCCCGGAAAATCCCCGGAGATCATAAAGTTTTCACCGCTCATCACATTTGGATGCGTCGTGTAGTGAAAGACTGTTGCCAGCACTTTGTCTTCATCTTCAGCCGCGACTATTTTCATTACCCCCACTTCATGGTCTGGTTCTCCCGCCGGAGCGACGATGTTCTCTGGCTCGAACTGTTCCCAGTTCATGACGATTTTACCGTCTTTGGTTTTTAGCCGCCGGTAATGGCTCACGGTTTCTTCTTTGCCGTGTCCGATTCCGATTTTCGCCGGCTGCAATTTTTTCGCAGCTTCTTTGATTACCTTCGGTAGCTTCCTTGACAGGGTCTCCAGGTACTTCATATCTGCCGGATTAAAATATCCGACTGTCGCCGGCCCGGAATGCGTGTGTGAGCAGGCCAGGAAGATGTTCTTAGACGGAACGCCGGTTTGTTTCTCAGCCGTAGCCCGTACGTTGTCCGCCATCTCATTGCTTAGGCAGATTATTTCGCAGGAGACGATTATTGCTTTGGTTTGGCCGTCATCGAAGGCCACTGCTCGCGCATGGAGCCTATCATGAATTCCCGTTGACTCGTGCGATCGATGCATTCCATCCATCCAGCCGCCGACTTCCGGCGTGATATCGATTTGTCCGACCCCGATTTTGAGCATTGGC
>JAACET010000148.1 GCA_011682385.1 Actinomycetota bacterium
TTCGTCGCCATAAAGTTTGCCCTACGTGGAACTATACCATTGCACCCGACACATCATGAGATTGATTGACTGAAGTTATTCTTTTACGAGTCCTAAGGTCACGAAGTTGAACATAGAAAGAAAGTAAATAAAGAACCCCTCTGGTAAAACCGGGGGCTAAATATGTTAGAGGACCTCAGCATATGCGAAATAAAGCGTTAAGAAGCGCAAAGACAAGTATGGTGGTAACAACAATCCTAATGTGCGGATTGGCGATCGGACTGCTGCCTGAGCCGGGGCTGGCCCAGGCAAACGAATTCGCCGACACGGCACAACTGGGGGGCGTTACAGACAAGGCGGCTGATGCCGTAGCGGCTGTGCGCGAATTCTTCAACGACGACCGGGTGCAAACGGCAATAGTCCTAATCCTGATCGTACTGGGGCTGACACTGTGGCTGCTGGGGGCACGGGCGGGCAGACTACTGTTCGCTCTACTGCTGGGAACGGCTGGCGTGGCACCGGGAATGTATCTGGCAGCAGCACTGGAACTGCCGCTCTGGCCGGGAGCTCTGGCGGGCGGACTGCTGGGAATGCTGCTGGGTGTGTTCATCTTCCGAATCGGTATCATGCTGGTGGGAATGTGCATCAGCACTATGCTGGCTCTGGGAATATTCGCTGTGATCTACATGGAAACCGACGATCAGGTAAACCTGAGAAACGCTGTACAGGACTGTCTGGTGAGCGTACAAAAAGAAGACAGTTCAAATCTAACCTATACGGCTGAAACCAAAGGCGAAAGAATAGCCTTCAGCGTGGGACTGGACAGCAATAAACCCAGCGTGGAAACAATAAAACAACTGCTGGAAAAATACCGGGGGGGACTGTTGGTGGCAGCAGTGATAGGAATGGCCACGGGGCTGCTGCTGCAGCTCTTCGCCAGCTCCTTCATGCTGATCTTAACAACGGCGTGCCTGGGAACAACCATGGTGCTGTCCGGCGTTTGGCTGTGGCTAGCCCTACGCGGACAAAAACCGGAAGAACAACTGGGACTAAAACCAATCAGCTCAGTAGTGGTCTTCCTGGTCATGCTGGCCCTGGGGATGCTGGTACAACTGACTATGACCCGTAAACGCCCAGAACCAGAAACCGAAGAAGAAACAGAATAACAAACATAAAAACATAAGGGGACAAACATGCTCGTAACAACAAAAACCATTGCCCTGGCCATGAGCCTGGCAATGCAGGCACAAGTAAACGGTGAATCGACGCCACCGCTGGAAGATCAAATCCTGGAGGCTGTGGCGGGCTGGCAGGCATACACGGCCTGCGCACTACTGGCGGCTGGTATAATCTTTGCCATCTACGGCTGGCGGATAAGCAAAGTGTTGGCTGTAATCAACTTCGCAGCTATCGGAGGATTCCTGGGACACTACCTGGCAGCAAAAGTGGGTATCCATGAGCTGACCAGCACCGTAGGACTGGCGGTTGTTCTGGGAGGACTGTGCGTATGGCAGAGCCGTCACGGCGTGTCACTGTTGGCCGGCGGGGCGGGGGCTATACTGGGAGCGGCTTTGGCCTACAGCCTAAGCGCAGCAGACGCCTGGGTGTGGACGGGTGTACTGGTGGGATTCGTGACCTTTGCACTATTGGCCTTCATTATCTACAAAGTGGCGGCCATACTCTATTCCAGCGTGGAAGGATCAGCCCTGGTCGTGGTGGGGGCACTGTCACTGGCGTCAACTCAAGACTCAATCGCCGGACCTTTGTCCGAGGCTATACGAAGCCATGTGTATATACTGCCGATTATGCTGGCTGTGCCCACGGTGGCCTCTATCATTATTCAGCAGAGAATGCTCAAGCGAGTGGCTGGCTGGTCAATTGATGATTAAAGAAGGCACAAAACAGAAAAAGAAAACGAAAAGATTCTTCACCACGAAGGTCACGAAGTTGAAGAGAGCAAGAAAGCAAGAGAGGAAGAAACGGATAAGAGAATTAGCCACAGATTACACAGATGAACACAGATAACAACAAGGTGCAAAGGTCCGTAATATTTGATCTTTGATTTTTGATATAGAACCAAAACCTGGATTCCACATCAAGTGCAGAATGACAACGACAATAAAGAAGAAAAAGAAATTTCAGATTTGAAATTCGAAATTCAACAATATAAGATTAATGGCAGTCACGTCGCCGGCGCGGGGAGGGCCGACCCCGAGCTGGTAACCATGTCTCGGCTAAGGAAAGGACTCTGGCCATGAAAGCACTGCGTGTAGTACTGATTATCGTAGGCCTGGTCACACTGATACCGTCAGTGATCGGACTGTTTCTGCCCTGGGAGAAACTGGTCTGCATCTGGGGCGCGTTCGGCATAGAAGTGGCCCGCGAAACCGAAGGAAGTCTGCTGGTATATATGACGCGAGCCTTCTTCGCAACCCTGGCCTGGGCAGGAGTCCTGTTCCTGCTGGCAGCAACCGATGTTAATAAATACCTGGCCCTGATCCGTAGCCTGGCCCTGGCCAGCGTGTGCGTGGGACTGACCTGCATCCTGGTAGGCGTGAACATCGGTATCCCAAGCATGGCCTACCTGGGCGATGGGATATTCTGCCTAGTGGCCGGCGGACTAATCTGGACACTGAGCAGCCCAATAAACTGCAAATGTGGACAAACTGAACCGTCAAACAAAGCAGACGTCGATTAAAAATTGAAATCAGGCGGGCGGTTGGTCAATGAGCTGAAGCAGCTCGTCAAGCATGCTTTCAAAGGGGTAACTGCCCAGCAACCGGCCGTGGCAGTACAACAGAGCCTTCTTGGGACCCATGCAGAGGGCATAATCGGCCTCCGCGGCTTCGCCGGGACCATTAACCTCGCAACCCATGACGGCTATGCGAATGGGGGTGTGCACGTGAGTGAGCCTGAGTCGAGCCTCGCGGACGACGTTCAGTAAATCCAGGTGACATCGGCCACAAGTCGGGCAAGAAATCAACTCCGGCTCGGTACGCTTACGCAGATTCAAATTGTAGAGGATCTCCTTGCCGGCCAAGACCTCCTGCACAGGATCGGCAGTAAGAGAAATACGCAAGGTATCACCAAGACCCAGCCCAAGCAGTGGGCCCAAGGCCAATGAATTCTTTATGAGACCAACCTCCAACGGGCCGGCGGCAGTAAAACCCAAATGTAAAGGAAAATCAAAACGCTCGGCCAAGGTCCGATAAACAGCAATAGTGTCCGAAACATCAGAACACTTGGCGGAAAGTACTATCTGGTCGAAATCGCAGGCAGCGAAAATATCAAGATAAGCGGAAATCTTCTCGACCATCAAGTCAGGCAGGCTACGGTGGGCGTCGGCAGTTTTGGCTGAACCGATGCGTGACCTGATCGAGCCGGAATTGACCCCCACGCGAATGGCTGTGCCGTGGTCCCGGCAAGCACGGATGACTCGCTCGACCTTTGGCCGATCAGTGATGTTGCCAGGGTTCAGGCGGACCTTGGCTACGCCGGCAGCAATGGCCTCCAGGGCCCGGTCGAAATGAAAGTGCACGTCGGCAATCAAAGGAACCGGACTGGCTGGAACAATCTCCTTCAAGGCAGCCGTGTCGGCGGCAGTAGGGACGGCAACACGAACCAAGTCGGCGCCGACAGCGGCCAAACGCTCAATCTGGGCTAAGCAAGCGGAGACGTCGTGCGTGGGAACATTGGTCATGGACTGTACAGAGATCGGGGAGCCGTGACCAATGGTCAGCGGACCAACTCTAACAGATCTGGTGTTCTCACGAAGAAACATGAGGAAAAATCAAAAAGCAAATATCAAAGATTGAACTGCGAACTCAAAACGGGCCCACCTTGGCGGACCTATGGGAGATTGTAAGAGAAACCAAGAAAGGATACAATAGGAACAGTTCGGGAATAAGTGCGGCCAGAACAGGACGGAATAATGAAGAATTCGCAAATCAAGGGCTGGCTGGGGCGGGTGGTGTTGTGCATTGGGCTAGGGTGGTGGGTTGTGGCGGTAATGGGGTGTGCGAAACAGACGCCAGTTGAACGGCACGTCGAACTGCACGAACAGGTGCATGAGCAGATTATGCCGGAGGATTAGCGATTACCCCCGGCACGTAGGCCGGGGGCATTTGAAGAAGCGGAAAGAACTCACCACAGAAGAAATATCAAAAAAGAAGAAAAGATTTCACCACGAAGGGTACGAAGGGAAAGCAAAACACAAAAAAAGAGATTTAAGATTTGATATCTCAGACAAAGAAAAAAGACTAAATGACCGCGTCGGCCTTCGGCCCCCTCCTAAGAAACTAACTCTCCTGTATTTGTACAAACAACGGCATAACCCATTTTACGAGCACGTTTTGCAAGATTGCTCGCAAACGGGTACGCA
>JAACET010000149.1 GCA_011682385.1 Actinomycetota bacterium
GGCCACGTGCCGAAGGTGTCGTTCTCCGAAGAAGATCATGCGGTTGAAAACTTCTCTTTTGGCATTTCTCACCCAAGATTCGGAATAGGCATTTAAATTTGGCGACTGCTTGGGCATCTTAAGACATCGTACACCCACGCTCCCAAGCGTACTCTGAAATTTCTTCGTGAAGAGAGGATCCCTATCGTGAATCAGGATGCGTTTGCCGTTGAGGAACCCGTCCTCAGCGTCAGTCAAGTTGCGGGCCTGCTGAAGCATCCACGGCTCAGTCGGCGTGTGATGGATACCTGCAAGTTTTACTCTTCTGGTAGATACCTCGATTACGAAAAACACCAGGAATCGTGTCAAGCCGGCTTTTGTCCAAGCCTCCACGGTAAAGAAATCGCAGGCAGCGATGCTTTCCCAATGCGAGCGGAGGAAGTCCTTCCAGGATGTTTTTACCTCTGGGTCAGGATCGTCCAGCAGTCCGTGCTCTTTCATCACCCGGCGAACGGTCTGCCAGTGCACGTCATAGCCTAGCCCTCGCAATTCGCCGTAGATGCGGCCGTATCCCCACGTCGCGTTTTCTGCGGCCATACGCAAAACCAAGTCACGAATCATATTCCTCTTTGTCGGAGGAGGTCCGGGACGCCGTTTATCGGACCCATCATATTTCCGAGCCACCAAGACGCGATGCCACTTCAAAATTGTATTTGGGGAAAAGAGGGTTCCGAACTGAGCGAGAAGTGCATGACCAATGATCTTACCTTTGGTAGCCAGACGGCGTTTCTGCTCGATACTCAGAAGGATGCGTTTTCGGCCAAGCTTTTCCCGCAGGATTTTGTTTTCCTCGCGCAGATAAGCTATAACTTCCTGTTGTTGCTGGCTCATCCATCCAGCAACGGCCACGGTAAATAGTGTCCAGGGTTTCCAGATCATGGTGGTATTGTAGCGGGAAAGGCCGGGATGTAAACAGAATGCCCCTTGGCAAGGCTATGGTCGCACAAGGGAATTAGACTTCGGATGACTTTTGGGACCACGCGCTGAATCAATCCTATCTTTGTGTCGCTCACCCATCCCATTTCTATGCAGCGTGCTTCTTGATCTTCGTGGTGGTTTTTGGTATGCTTCTTGTTTGTCTCGAGCTCACCCCTCGTAGTCGCTGTCCAGAATGCTCGCAGCGTCGTTCGGACGGCGTCGATAAACAGCTTCTAACCTGATTTAACTCACGATTTAAGTAGGCGTTATGACCATAGGTGCCAAAACAGAAAAACCGACATTTGCCGTCATGGGAGCCGGATGCGGCGGGACGGCCATGGCCGGACACCTGGCCCTGGCGGGCTATGACGTGGCCCTTTACAACAGGTCTCGCGCCAGAATTGCATCGTTCCAAGGCCGGGGGTGTATCGAGCTTCGGGGCAAGATCGAGGGCGTTGGGCAACTTTCCTATGTCGGAACCGACCTGGGACGGGCGATAGCCGGCCGTAGCGTTATCATGATTGTCACGACCGCCACGGGGCATCGGCCGCTGGCGCAGAAAATGGCCCGCTACCTGCGGGACTCTCAGGTGGTTCTTCTCAATCCTGGCAGGACCTTTGGGGCACTGGAGTTCCGGCACGTCATTCGGGCATCCGGTTGCACCGCCGACGTAATCGTCGCAGAGGCAAATACACTTATCTATGTCTCAAGAGTTCTGGTTCCCGGAACGGTTATTATCAAGGCGGTCAAGAAACAAGTGCTGGTCTCGGGGCTTTGTGCCGACGACACATCCATCCTCTTGGATCGTCTCGACGAAGCTTTCCCGCAATTTGCCCCGGCTGGGTCTTTCCTGGAGACTAGTCTCGGCAACATCGGAGCGATGTTTCATCCCACCATTGCCCTGCTCAACAAGGACAGGATTCTGCGAAAGCTGCCGTTCGACTTCTACACTGAGGGGGTTACCAGGGAAACATCGCGGTATCTTGAGCAGGTCGACAGTGAACGTGTCGCCGTAGCCGCAGCCCTGGGCGTCCATCCGCTGTCCGTTACGGAATGGCTCAGCTCTAGGTATAACTTGGAACTGGCGGACATCTATACCATGCTCCGCTCCAATCCCAACTACCGCAGCGTCAAGGCCCCGACAACGCTGGACCACCGTTATCTCTGGGAAGACGTTCCCATGGGCCTGGTGCCGATTTCGGACGTTGCCTGTGCCGTTGGCGTGGCCACTCCGGCCATCGACCGCCTCATTGACGAGGCGTCCGGGATACTTGGAAGGGACTTTCGCAGAGCCGGCAGGACGCTGGATAAACTTGGGCTGAGTCGCTATTGCGTCAAGGAGGAGCTGGCAAGCATCATCTCCGGACGAACGATTGCCTCGAGGTGTGTCCATGCCTAAGGTGGCCATCACGTCGGACGTCATTGGTTTGGCCAAGCCTCGGCTGGACGCACATATGCTGGGGATCTCTCGCGTCGACGAACTCCTTCAGGCCTGCGGGTTCAAGACCGTCGTCGCTGGTGAGGCTGTCTGCGAGGCCCTCTGCGACCCCGCCGATGCGGATAACTCGTCCCTGATTCGGAAGTGGCTGAGAGTCAACCGGATAGGCATTTTCTGTTTCAGCTATCGGCTCGGGGCCGCCGATGCGGTCGATATCTTTGGGAAGCTGATGTACCAGTTGGAATTCCACGGGCTTCTCGCCAAAGGCGGCGGGGCGATTAAGGCTGTCTATTTTGCTTCCCTGCCGAGCGCCTGTGACGCTGTCAAACGAATCTACGCCGATGGCGTGGGCGTGTTTCGTGGTGATGAAACCCCCGCCGATACCTTGGCGATCATGGGCATCGACCCGTCGTTGGCCCCGAGCGACATGGTTGGCGTGCACCCCTACGATGCCGCCCTCCAGAGCTTCGGCCGGGATGTTGTGGCAACAGGCGACTGGGCCTCGGTGGCGCCCGTGGACAGACAAACATCCCCTGCCTTCGGTACCAAGCGGGAGAAGGTTGTCGACAGGATAGAACACGGCCGACAACGCGGCTTGCCGCCATTGATGCGTGCCCACGCGGGTCCATACCAGCCGAACCGGCGAGAGGCCGTGAAGCTCTTTGAGTCCTGGTGTCGGCAGCTTGCAGATGTTAGGTTGTTGGACGTGCTTTCGATTGGCACTTCTCAACTCACCCAGGCCAGATTCGGCGAAGACTTTTCCGGCAGGCCTAATGGCGGTGGGGTGCCGATCAACTCGCCCGAAGAATACGAGCGGATATGGCAAGTTGCCAGACCTATGCTGGTCAGGACATACGCGGGCACTCGCGGAATACCCGCCCTGGCCGCGATGCATGAGGAGACGATGAACATCGCCTGGCACGCCCTATCGCTGTGGTGGTTCTCACGAATCGACGGGCGCGGTCCAAACTCGGTGCTTGAGAATCTCCATGAGCACTTCGAGGCCCTCCGTCTCATTGCCTCGGCGGGCAAACCTTATGAACCCAACGTCTCTCACCACTTTGCATTCCGCCGAGCCGATGACCTTACGTACGTAGTCTCGGCCGTGCTGGCGGCAAGGGCCGCAAAGCGTCTGGGGATCCGCGACCTGATCCTGCAAATAATGCTCAACGATCCCAAGTGCACTTGGGGCGTCAACGACCTGGCCAAGGCCCGCGCCACGTTGTCGCTGGTCAGGGAACTGGAGGATTCGAACTTCCGCGTGTACCTCCAGACAAGGGCCGGCTTGGACTACCTGTCGCATCGGTTTGCCAAGGCCAAGGCGCAGCTGGCCGCCGTCACGGCACTGATGGACGATATTGAACCGGATAACCCCCGCAGCCCGGATATCATACACGTCGTGAGTTATTCCGAGGGCAGCGATCTGGCGACGCCGGAGATCATCAACGACAGTGTTCGCATAACAAGATACGCTCTGGACCGCTACAGACTGCTTCGTCGGCGAGGGCAGGTGGACGATATGACCTGCGACGGTGACGTTAGCGAAAGAATGTCTTTCCTGATCCAAGGCGCCAGGGACGTTCTGGCAACTATCGAAGAGTGTGTGGATTTTCCGTACACACCTCAGGGGCTTTATGATATCTTCCGTTTGGGTTTTCTGCCCGTTCCGCAGTTGATGTATTGCAGAGACGATTTTCCCGAGGCCGTCAGGTGGTCCACGAAGGCCCGCAACGGACGGGTGGACGTTTACGAGGACGACAAGCCGTTGCTTCCCAGGGAGCGAATGTCGCAGATAGAAGAAAGGATACGTAGCGGATGAGTGCCGTAAGAATCGGTTTACTTAACAAGAAGCGAGGTAATTTCCTGATCCAGGAGAAGTTCGCCGCCTCGGATATAGTTGTGGACGAAACCTCCGCCGAGATCG
>JAACET010000052.1 GCA_011682385.1 Actinomycetota bacterium
TGGAAAGGCTTCGTATCAGCCGGTCGTTTTTTTAGCACTACTTCAACTACCTGAGGGATGATCTCGCCGGCCTTTTCTACAATTACCGTATCGCCGACACGTACGTCTTTGCGAGCGACCTCGTCAAAGTTGTGCAGGCTGGCTCGACTGACTGTGGTCCCGGCCAGGCGCACAGGTTCCAGATGAGCTACCGGCGTAAGGATTCCGCTCTTGCCCACCTGTACCTCGATCTTGAGCAACTTAGTGGCCGCCTGCTCGGCTGGGAATTTATAACTGATGCACCATCTTGGGGCCTTGCTGGTGGCACCAAGGGTCTGCTGCGCAGCAAATGAATCCACCTTGATGACCAGGCCATCAATGTCGTAGTCGAGCTTCTGCCGCTCAGTTTGCCATTTATCGCAGAGCCTTATCACCTGTTCGATATCGTCCGCTACGCTTATATGCTCACTAACCGGAAAGCCAAGCTTGCTAAGCAGATCCAAGGCCTGCCGTTGGGAGTCCGGCGAATTGTCCATGACCACTTCGCCCAGGGAGTAGGCAAAAAAGCGTAGTCTGCGTTCGGCGGTCTGCTTGGAGTTCAGCAGTTTCAGCGAACCTGCGGCTGCGTTTCGGGGATTGGCAAATATAGGCTTATCGGCTTGGGAACGTTCCTGATTGAGCCGTTCGAATTCCCGCCGATCCAAGAATACCTCGCCGCGAGCTTCCAGGACTTCCGGCTGTGTCTTGGAGTCCGAGCGCAATTGCAAGGGGATCGAACGGATGGTCCGCAGATTGCCCGTAACATCGTCACCCCTGGTGCCGTCACCACGAGTGGCCCCCCGAACGAATTGGCCGTGCTCGTAATGGAGCGAGACGGCAACTCCATCGATCTTCGGCTCAACCACGTAGCGGATGGAATCGGATTCCAGGGCTTTGCGGACCCGCTCGTGGAACTGGCGAAGCTCATCGGCTGAGTAGGTGTTGTCAATGGAAAGCATGGGAACAGCATGAGCGACTGAGCTAAAGCTCGACAACGGCTCTCCGCCCACACGCTGGCTGGGTGAGTTGGATGTAATCAGCTCAGGATGGGCCCGTTCCAGATCGATCAACTCTTTCATGAGCCGATCATATTGCTGGTCGGTAATCTCGGGGGCGTTTTTTACAAAGTAGAGGTAATTGTGGTGTTCCAACTCGCGACGGAGTTTAAATATCTGCTTTTCTACAGCCTTTTCCATAGCGGCCGCTTTAAGGGATAACCTTGTTCAAGGGGTAGGTGATAATACCGGAGGCCCCAGCCCTTTTTAGTTGAGGTATCAGTTCGCGCTCGGCCCTCTCCGTGAGAATGACCTCGATGGCTACAAAAGCCTCGTCAGCCAGAGATGAAATTGTAGGGCTCTTTTCCGCCGGTAACAGGGCCAGAACAGTATCCAAGGCGGCTCGCGGAATATTCATTTTTAACCCCACCTTCTCACGTCCTTCCAAGGCCCCTTGCAGCAAAAGGGTAATGCTCTCGATCTTGGCCTTCTTCCAGGGGTCCTTCATAGCCTGTTTGTTGGCAATCAAGCGAGTGGTACTGGTAAGGATAGTATCCACAACCCGCAGGTTATTAGCCGTCAGGCTGGAGCCGGTCTCAGTGATATCCACGATAGCGTCAACTAACCGGGCCTTGACCTCCGTAGTACCCCAGGAAAATTCCACCTTGACCTTTATTTTCTTTTGCTCGAAATACTTGCGAGTGCAATTGAGAAGCTCGGTAGCTACAATCGCGCCGTCCAGGTCCTCGGGTTTGGTGATTTTCGATTCGGCGGGGACGGCCAGCACCCATCGCGCCGGCTGGGCGGTGGCTTTGGAATAGACCAACTCCGCCACCTCTACCACATCCGATTCGTTCTCCAGGACCCAGTCAATACCGGTAAGGCCGGCATCGACAACACCATCCTCAACGTAACGGCTCATTTCCTGGGCCCGAAACATAACCGCTTCAATAGCCGGGTCGTCCACACTGGGCATATAGCTCCTGCTGGAAACACGAATGTTGAAACCAGCCCGGGCGAACAACTCCAGCGTAGACTGCTGCAAGGACCCCGAAGGAATTCCGAACTTCAAGTATTTGTCTTTAGCCGAAAACATGGTCTTCCCTACATAAGTGGACGTTCATTTTTTCGCTTTGGCTCTGGCAGGCCCTCGCGGTGTAGTCGATTTACGCCGTGCGGTTGACTTGCTCTTGGACTTAGCTGCCTTTGCTTTCTTCTTCTTAGTTGAGGCCTTCTTTTTGATCGGCGTCTTAGACCGAGCAGTCTCTTGGGAAGAATACTTCTTCAGCAGATCACAGAAAGCATAGCTATCCGCCGACTTCAATTGGCGCTCAAGATAAGTCTGCATTCCCTCCAGACTCACTTCGCCTTGGACCAAGCCCAGCTCCTTGCAGGCTTTGAGCATCTTGTCGTCCAAAGGAAAAGACTGCCTGCCACAGCAGTGCAAAATTACGCTGGCTATAAGGTAATTATCGGTTCCCTGAATCTGCTCAAAATAGGTCTCCAGCTCACGCTTGGATTTGGCCTGCAGGAAAGTCAGATCAAATGTATTCTCCCGATCGAAAATGGATTTCAGAACCAACAGGATCCTTCTAGCCTTTGGTAAGGTCTGCTTGGAGATAGCACCTATGTGCCCGGCCAATTCGCCGGGCTGAGTAACTCGCATCTCATTGAAGTCCACATAATAACTCTTAAGCTTCTCCAGAATGCTCTGGGCTGTGCTCAAAGATTCATTGTAGGCCAGAATCGCCAGCACTATTTGTTCGACAGGATTCACCTCGGCCGGCGGCTTCGGCGCACCATACATACGTTTCAGTTTGGACAGGACCGCTTTGGCCCCTTTTGGATGCGATACTCTAGCGGTGGTCATATTCCTGCTCTGCTTTATTCTTCGCCTGCTTCAGTCAAATTCTCTGGGGCCTCATCCGACTCGCTGGCACTTTTCCTGGCCTGGGCGTCTTTTTCAGCCAACTCCAAACTGACTTTGTCGATCAAAGCCATAGTAGCCAGGCTGTCTTTCAAGTGCTCGTCAATGCGAAAATCCAATATAGGGCAAACGCGAAACTCAAGATGTTCCTTCAACAAGCTCTGAAGGTGGCCAGCTCCATGACGCAGGGCATCCAGCGTAGACTTCTGTTCACCTTCATTACCCAAAACACTGAAGTATACCTTGGCCAACCTCAGGTCCGGCGAGACCTCAACGCGAGTCACCGTCAGCAACCCCCGCAGCCGCGGATCGCTCAACTCCGTCTGGATAAGGCCGGCTACCACGGTCCGCACCGCGCTGGCAAATCTTTCTCTACGCCGCGACATCGCTCTTTCCTCGCCCTCGAATCCGCTCAACGGACGCGGGCCATTCTATCAGATGACCTCTATATAATAGTCCAGAAGCTCCAGTTTTACCGTAGCTCTGACCAGATTGACGACTTTACTCAAACAACTTTCAGCAAAAGTAGAATCATTAGCGACCAAGGCCACCCCAAGCTCACTCTGCCGTAGCGAATCCAACAAACCCACCTCAGCTACAGATACATTAAAACGATGGGCGATGCGATCCTTGAGCGACTTCACCGCTCGGCGCTTGTCCTTCAGGCTCATCGCGTCCGGCACCAAGATCCGTAATTGCAATAATCCGACCTGCATAAATACCCGAGATCAAAATACCACCGCCGTTCAATTCTCTGCACCAGCATCCTCTGCCGCTACGCTGCTCAGCGTCCGGGCAGTCTCCACCTGCTCATAGGCCTCGATAATATCATCGACTTTGATATCGTCGAAACCAGCCAACTTGATACCGCACTCCAGGCCCGATTTGACTTCCCGGCTATCGTCTTTGACCCTCTTGAGAGATTCAAGACTCAGGCCCTCGTTGATAACTACATCATCACGAATCAATCTGACCTTGTTGGTTCGTCTAATCAATCCCTCATTGACCAGGCAGCCCGCCACGGTGCCCAGACGAGATATCTTGAATATCTGCCTGACCCGAGCGCGACCAACCACCTTTTCCTCGATCTTCGGCGCAAGTCTGCGTTCCAGGGCCGCCCTGAGCTCATCCATGACCTCGTAAATAACTCTGTACGACCTGATTTCCACACCGGAATTCTCGGCCAAGGACCTGGCCCGCTCGCTGGCCACCACATTGAAGCCAATGATGACGGCCCCGGATGCCTGGGCCAACAAAACGTCGCCCTCGGTGATGCCACCGACCATAGCCTGTAGTATTCGTACCTTTATTTCCGATACGGACAAGTCATTCAGGCTTTGACATAATACATCCACCGATCCCTGCACGTCAGCCCGTAAAATCACACAGAGTTCCTGAACCTTTCCGGCATCGATTTGGCCCATGAAGTTGTCCAAGGTGATCTGCGTCCTACGGCCCAGAGAAACCTGGCGAGATAGGCGCTCACCCTCCTGAGCCAAGGCCTTAGCCTGAGCCATGTCCTCGGTAACATAAAATCTCTCGCCGGCTACGGGAACGACATTCAACCCCATGACCTCTACCGGCGTGGAAGGAACAGCCGCATCTATCTGTCGGCCGCTCTCATCCATAATTGCCCGGACACGTCCAAAGGCAATCCCAGCAGCTATTATATCGCCGACCTTCAGAGTTCCACGCTGAACGAGCAATCTAGCGACCACACCTCGGCCGGGATCAAGCTCGGACTCAATCACCGTGCCGCTGGCAGGAACACCGGCATCGGTCTTCAGATCCTCCAACTCGGCAATGTAAATGAGGTGCTCCAGTAAATCATCTACGCCCTGGCCGGTGGTGGCACTGGTCTGGACGACTTCCGTGTCGCCACCCCATTCGTGCGGTGAGAGACCCTTCTCAGCCAATTGGCCCAGAATACGATTCATATCTATTCCCGGCAGATCGATCTTGTTAAGGGCAACCACAACGGGTACGCCGGCAGCCTTAGCGTGATTGATGGCCTCCTCAGTCTGAGGCATTACTCCGTCGTCGGCGGCGACTACCAGGACTACTATATCCGTCATGTTTGCGCCGCGAGCACGCATAGCTGTGAAAGCTTCGTGACCGGGCGTATCCAAAAATACCACGTCACGGTTCTTCCCCAGAGACACACGGTGGGCCCCGATGTGCTGGGTAATTCCGCCAGCCTCACCGTCCACCACGTGACTGCTGCGGATGCGGTCCAGTAGAGAAGTCTTACCGTGGTCCACGTGACCCAGCAATGTCACTACCGGCGCTCGCGGTCGGATATCTACCGGTTCAAGGGCCTCATAGCTCTTGACGAAGAGCTCCAGCATTCCCTCCTCACGCTCTATATTCAACTCTACGCCATAATCCAAGGCCAGCAACTCGGCCACATCAGTCTGGATGGTATCGTTCAGTGAGGCCATCACTCCCTGGTTCATCAGCTTACTGATAATCTCCGAGGCCTTCACGCCCATAGCTGCAGAGAGGTCTTTGACCATAATTGGTTCTTTAATACTGACCTTGCCGCTACGGGGTAAAGTGCCCTGGGAGACACCTTCGCGTATCTCAGTCTGCCGACCGCGGAGCAATTGTCCGCTGGCATGGGCCAGACGCTCCGAACGCTCTATCAAGTCCCTGTCCCGCCACTCTTTGATCTTTTCGCCGGCGTCAAATCCGCGTCTGCGGCGGCGCAGCAGTCGCTTGGTCTTATCCTCAGTCGTGCCCGTCCCTGGTCCGCCCCGGCGACCTTTAGCCCGCACGGGACCGTCCGATTTGGGCTCTGCTCCAGCCGTCGGCAATATAGGCTCGCGTGATTTCCCCGGCCTTGGTCCCCTGGAGGACGGCCGGATAGGAGAAACTCGCTCCGGCTCTTCAACCCTCACCACCGTCGGACCCTGAAGCTTCGCAGGCTCCGGGATGTGTTTCGGAGATGGTGTGATCTTCGGCAAAGGCGGCGGCTCTGTTTGAACAGTATCTTCCGGGGGCTTGACCTGAGGCTCGGTCAAAGCCTCCTCGGCCGTGGCCGACTCTTGCTGGGCCGTCACAACGGGCTGTTCGGAAGGCTGCTGCGGCTGGGCCTGCTCCACCGGAGTTTCCAGAACCGCTGCCATTTGGGCCTCGGCCGGCGGGACTTGTTCATCCTTGCTCTTGCGCTTCTTCCGTTTCTTCTGGGCTCTGCGTTTGGCTGCGGCGACATCGACCTTCTCGCCCAATTCCACAGCCGTGCCTGCCTCGTGAGCTTCGGAAAACCATTCCCGGATGGTCGCTTCCAACCCGGCAGAGAGAGTACTCATGTGGTTCTTGACCGTATCGGCCAGACCCTCAGCTTGGCATTTAGCGACAATGGCTTTGCTATTAACCCCTATTTCCTTAGCTAATGTATAAACACGCTTGGCCAAAATGTCGTCTCCTGCTGAAGATCCTTACCGGCCGAAAGCCATCCGAGACCTTCAAACCTATCGATCATCCCCACTTCTGCCATACACGGCCGGGTTATCCTAAAGCTCCATCTCTGCGACTACTCGGTCTGTGCTGCTTCAGTGGTACTATCTGCTTCCTTATCTTCACTCGCCTGGGCTACCTCAGGGTCGTCCTGCTGCTGATCCTGCTCGGCGTCGCTGGCTACCGTTTCCTCCGGCTCTTGGTCCGAGAAGTCCGCTGATTCGCCGGTTAATGCTTCTTTGGCGGCGGCGAGCTCGGCCTTTTCCTGTTCGGCAGCGATCTTGGCGGCAGCGGCTTCGGCAGCCTTAACCTTTTCCTGCTCAACAGCGAACACCTTAGCAGCCTCGGCGGCCTTGGCCACCATGTCGATAGCCTGCTCTTCAGTCAGCTCTAGCTCCTGAACAAACGGTTCGTGGCCGACCTCTTCGATATCCAAGAGATTAATCATACCCATGGCGATCACACGATCAACCTTAGTATCGTCCATATACTCCAACTCACGCAGCGCAGCGATCAGGGCCTCCAAGCTGGCGTTGTACTCCTTGGGAGCCAGAATCTCGGTGTCCCAACCGGTCAGCCGGGCGGCCAAGCGGACATTCTGGCCCCGCTTGCCGATGGCCAACGACAATTGATCCTCGTTGACCACCACGGTTGCTCGGCCCAACTCGAAACACAAGGCGATATCCACCACCTCGGCTGGCCTAAGAGCATTGCGAATCAAGACCTGAGACGACTCGTTCCAGCGAACGATGTCTATCTTTTCGCCGCCCAACTCGTCCACGATGTTCTTGATGCGCGAGCCGCGCACGCCAACGCAGGCGCCCACGGGATCGACCTTCAAATCAATGCTGGAAACGGCAATCTTCGTCCGGTAGCCCGGCTCACGAGCCAGAGCCTTCAACTCGATAATTCGCTCCGATACCTCCGGCACTTCCAACTCAAAAAGGCGGCGGATGAAATCCGGATGGGTGCGGGATAAGATGATTTTCACCTGATGCGGTACCTCACGCACCTCCAGGATCAGCGATCTGATGCGCTCGCCGGGGTGGTGAGTTTCGCCGGGAATCTGCTCGCTCCGCGGCAGAAAACCCTCGGTTCTTCCCAGGTTAACGACCATCGAACCACTCTCGAAACGGCTCACGGTCCCGGTAACGATAGTACCCTTACGGCCTTCATATTCCTCCAGGATGCTGCCGCGCTCGTCCTCACGCAACCTCTGGATCATAACCTGCTTGGCCGTCTGGGCGGCAATCCGTCCCAGCTCATTGACGCTTAGCGACTCACCATTCCGGGAGGCCTGGATGGCACCGCTGAGGCGGTCAATGCTGACCTGGACCTCGTCGGCCTGATCGTACTGCTTGCGCACGGCAGAAACCATGGCGGCTTCCAAATCGGTAAAGACCGCTTCGGTCTCGATGTTCTTCTCCCTGGCGATGCCGTCAATGATCCGAACTAACTCTTGATTCATATTCTTACTTCCAAAATCGCAATGCCAAATCTACCACAAGCAATCAACAAAAAAGTGGGCTCATGCGTCCCACTTTCCTACCGGCCGATCTAATGGCTGAGCAACTCAAGGGCCCAGCCCTAGACAGTCAACAACTGGCCAAGCCCCAGGCCGATCACGAGAAATCGCGATGGCCATCCCTAGCTCGGCCCCGACCGATCCTGCCCCACATTGGGCAAATCCTACGGAGGACGCACCTGGCCGATAGGCTGTCGGGACGCTCCCGCAACCCACCGACAGGCCACAGAGTTGTGGCCTATGCATCAACACCGGTTGAAACTCCTATAAATGTCTTCATGCCAATCTTTCCTAACTCAACCAATACAAATAAGTTGTCGTTTAACAACAGCGTCCCGCTGAGCGGGCCTAACGGGCCTTTTACAGCCGGACGCAACGTGCATTATATCGACTCATTAGGCTTGGTCAAAAACAATTTTCGTCTTTTTGCGGCTTTATTATTGGCCCTATTTGCAGTTATCGGCAGACTTTGCGGCCCCAGCGGACTGAACTTCGCCAGCCCAGGAGTATCCCGCCGGCAGGGGTGGCACAGAAAAACTGTATCCGACTGCTGATTCGGGTATGATAGTGGGCGGGAAATGCTCTCTATAGAAAAAGGGGTAAGCAATGAATTGGATGTCCAACAAAATGATAGCCTTGTATATTGCCGTCGGAGTGGCTCTGGCTGGAGCGGTGGCCTGGCTGGTACTGGGAAAAACAGTCCGCTCAAGGCTGAGAATGGAGAAGATACTCAGGAACGACCCGGACATTAATGATTGGCTGATCGTGTTCAACTGGACGCCGAAGATACTGTATTTGCCGACGATTGCAGCTTCGGTAGCGGCTTGCCTGCTTATGTCGCTCAGACAGGCTGGGTGGGTCTTTGAGGCAGTGTCACCAGAAGTAATCGGGGGAATATGGCTGGTGGTATTCTTCGTCAATTTCCTGATAGAAGAGTTTGAGATAAGTGTCAAACTGCTGCTCATAACCCTGGTAAGCGTGGGGTTTTTGCTGTTGTGGCTGCATCTACTGGGCTGGGTGGTCGGGTTCCTGAAGTCCTTCAGGCACCTGGCCTTATCCGTGAATGCCACCGGATACCTGCTGGTGGCTATCATAGGACTGCTGACTATCTTCGTGTCCTGGCTGAAAGGCCTTTTCTTCTACGTGGCCATTACGCCAAACTATATGAACCTGCAGGAAGGTCCCACGGAGACAGGGGAACAAATAGGCCGAGAGGACTACAACAGCCGTGTGGATACAGGCGATTTTCTGGAACGACTGCTGGGATTCGGAAAGATTCTGATTACCTTCAAGGACCAGAAGCGACAGCCAATATCGCTGCTGGTCTGGCGAATCGACAAAAAAGCTCAACTACTGGAGAAGGTCCGCGGCAAATTCGCTATAGACTTGGATTCGCACGCGCGGGCTGATGAAGGCGCAGAGTAAAGCAACTCCGCCAGCGAGATCGCTGCGGATTCAGATGCGAGCGTACGAGGCATACCGGGGCCATCTGCGGAGCTTCTCCCAGGCTGCGGGATAGAAGCCGGATTTGGTCTTGACGGCTGTTTCAGAGCCTGCTAAACTCACCCCTCGTGAATCCGCCCTGGCGGATTTGCTTGTTTATCCGTTACCTGGAAACCCACATATCGGAGCATTTTCGTGGCTTTCAACTCTGTTGTTCTGGCTAAGCAAGTCCCTGATACCAAGAACATTACGGGTCAGGCTATGCTCGATGACGGCACGGTCAACCGGGCTGCGCTACCGGCGATTTTCAATCCGGAAGACCTGAACGCCCTGGAGTCGGCCCTGGCCCTTCGGGACCGTTGCGGCGGCACAGTTACGGTCATGACCATGGGTCCGCCGTCAGCTTGTGAGATTCTTCGTAACAGTCTGTGCCGTGGTGCGGATCGTGGTATCCTGCTCACCGACCGTCGGGCGGCTGCCTCGGATACGTTGGCTACCAGCTACATCCTTTCCTGTGCCGTCCGCAAACTGTCAGACGTGCATCTGGTGTTCTGCGGTCGCCAGGCCATCGATGGCGATACGGCCCAGGTTGGTCCGCAATTGGCTGAAAAGCTGAATTTTCCGCAAGTCACCTACGTTGAAGAGATTCTGGACGTATCCGACTCGACGCTTCGACTGCGGAGGAATCTCGGCGACGGCTACGAACTCGTCGAGGCTCCCACACCTCTCTTGATAACCGTGGTGGATACGGCCAACACACCTCGTCCGCCGGCTGCCCGCAGGATGCTCAAATACAAGCGGGCTCGGGGCAAAGCTGAACTGTCCAAAGAGGCTACCGAAAAGTTCGGCAAAGGTGCCACCGCTGATATCGAAAAGTATATGGCCCAACGTTGCGAGCAACTCAGCGCTAAGGGACTACTCATCGAACAATGGGATTTAGATGATATCGAGGCCGACCTGACCTGGTGCGGCCGAAGCGGTTCGCCGACCAAGGTCCATCGCATCCAATCGGTGGTCCTGACCGGAAATGAGCACAAGCAGATCGAACCGACACCGCAAGCCATCAGCCAAATGGTACATGAATTGATAGAGGACCACACCATCGGGTAAGAGCTGTGGTTGTGATTCAAGGAAGCAGAAACTAATGATAGAAGTCAATCGTAAAGGCGACGTTTGGGTCTTTGCCCAGCAGCACGACGGCAAGTTGAACGAAGTGTCTCTGGAACTACTCTCCAAGGGACGGCAGTTGGCGGACAGGCTCAAGGTACCTCTGGGTGCAGTCTTGTTGGGCCAAAACGTTGATTCTTTGACGGTTCCCCTGTTCCATCATGGGGCTGACAAGGTTTACCTGGCCCAGCACGATCTGCTGGAAACCTACCAGTCCAACACCTACGCCAAGGCCCTGTGTCAGTTGATCACTAAACACAAGCCGCAGATCGTAATCTACGGTGCCACGCCCCGCGGGCGGGACTTGGCGCCACGGGTGGCCTCAGCGATGAAGGCGGGCCTGACGGCAGACTGCACAGACCTGGACATCGGCGATAACACCGACCCCAGCAGCAAGGTTACACACAAGGACCTATTGCTGCAGATTCGGCCGGCCTTCGGCGGAAATATAATAGCCACCATTGTCAACTACGACCGCTGGCCGCAGATGGCCACCGTACGCGAAGGCGTGATGGTTCTGCCCACGCCGGATACCTCTCGGAAGGGGACCGTGGTAAAAGACGATATCGAACTGGCTCCCGAAGACGCACTGATCAAGGTTCTGGAAAAGAGCCATCGCGAAAAGCGGATCAATCTGAAGGGCTCGCGGATTATCGTGGCCGGCGGGGCCGGCATCGGCAGCCCCGACGGTTTCCAATTATTGCGAGACTTGGCCAATGCCCTGGGCGGAGAGATTGGTGCCAGCCGGGCGGCTGTCGATAGCGATTTCATCAACAAAGATCATCAGATTGGTCAAACCGGCACAACGGTTCGGCCAGCCTTGTACATAGCTGTGGGGATTTCCGGGGCCGTTCAGCACCGGGCAGGCATGCAGGACGCGGCCAAGATATTAGCGATCAACACCGATGCCGAGGCTCCTATATTCTCCATTGCTCATTACGGAATTGTAGGCGACTACAAAGAGGTAGTGCCCGCGTTGACCAAGGCAGTCAAGGCCCGAGCCTAACTCGCCTGGTTTTTCATTTTGTTTCTTGCCACGATAGAGTAATCCTGTAATGGCTAACTTTTTCACCGACAATCAAGATATTGTTTTTCTATTCGAGCATCTTGACCTAGCCCGTTCGGCTGAGGCTATGGAAGATTCCTATGCCGATGCTCAGCACTTCGACTACGCACCGGCCGACGCCGCTGAGGCCGTAGAGGATTATCGTCGCGTGTTGGAAATGGTCGGCGAGGTGGCCGGGGATTTCATTGCCCCGCGAGCTGAGGATATCGACCGCACCGGCAATCGCATCGAGAACAACCGCTGCGTCCGGCCCGTCGGTATGGACGAGTGTCTGGACGTGTTGGGCAAGGCCGACCTGATGGGCTTTACCCTGCCGCGTAAATACGGCGGATTGAATTTCCCCAGCATCATCTACACCATGGCTACCGAGATCGTCTCGCGCGGGGACGCGGGTCTGATGAATATCTTTGGTCTGCAAGGTATAGCCGAAACCATCAATGCCTTTGCCTCGGACGAAATCAAAGATGAGTATCTGCCCAAGTTCTGCGAGGGCGAAGTTACCGGAGCTATGGTCCTGACTGAACCGGACGCCGGCTCGGACCTGCAGGCGGTCAAGCTCAAGGCCACACAGGATGAAAAAGGCCAATGGTGGCTTAATGGCGTCAAACGCTTTATCACCAACGGCTGTGGAGAGGTTCTGTTGGTGTTGGCTCGTTCGGAGCCGGACCGGGCGGGTGGTCTGGGTCTGAGTTTGTTCATCTGCAATTTCTCCGACGGCGTAAAACTGCGCAGACTGGAGGACAAGCTGGGCATCCACGGCTCGCCGACCTGCGAGTTGCAGTTTGACGATGTGCCGGCCCGTCTGATCGGTGAACGGCAGCGCGGTCTGGTAACTTATGTGATGGCCCTGATGAACGGAGCGCGCGTGGGCATTGCCGCCCAGTCATTGGGTATCGCCCAGGCGGCTTACCAGGTTGCAAGAGCTTACGGAGCTACGCGCAGGCAATTTGAGGTAGCCATCGAAAAGCTGCCGGCTGTGGCTGACCTGCTGGCTGAATCCAATATAGATATTCAGGCTGCACGGGCGATGGCTTATGAGGCCGCCTACCATGTGGACCTGGAAAACAGTCTGCTCAAGAAATTCGAGGCCGGGCAATTGCCCGATGACAAGGCTTTAGTTAAGCAGATGCGTCAGGAGTCCCGGCGTCTCAAACGGCTCAACGCCATGCTCACGCCTATGGCCAAGTACATCTGCTCGGAGATGTGCAACCGAGTGAGCTACAATGCCATTCAGGTATTGGGCGGCTCGGGATACATGCGGGATTATCCCGTGGAACGGCACTATCGTGATGCCAGGATCACCACTATCTATGAGGGTACCTCGCAGTTGCAGGTGGTGGCAGCCGTGCGCGGCGTAATGAGCGGGACGGCCCAGAAGAGTTTTAATAATTTCGCTGCTCGAGAGTATGAAGGTCCGTTGGCTGGGCTGGCTGAGAAACTTGCCGGTATCGTGCCGGTGTTTGAAGAGGCCATCGCCTATGTGAAAGAACAGTCAGGCACCGAATACATGGACCTGCACGGGCGACAAATAGTCGATGCGGCCATTGATATATACACGGGGTATTTGCTGCTCAACCAGGCCCGTCACAGCGATGAGAAACTCACTGTGGCCAGCCGTTACATCAACAGGATTGTATCGCGCGTAAAGTATAACTGTGAACTGATCGCCAGTGGCGACCGCTCCAGTTTGGACTGCTTCGAGACCTTGGCTGGGCCGGTACCGACGGAGTAGAAACGGAAAAGATTCACCATGAAGGGCACGAAGTTTTTGTCATTCCCGCGCAAGCGGGAATCCATCTTAAAACGAAATCTGGTATTCTTTTCCATTGCTGTGTTTGGCTGTACCGATACCGTGCCCACCCCGACCAACTTTAACCTCCGCACTCATGCTAGACCCGTTGCTGCCTTGCCCTGTCCAAACACCTTGTGCTTCTATCTGACCTGTTCCGCCGACGGAGGGAACACCTGGTGACGTGTCCTTCGCAACGTAACGCCCAGCAAATGACTCGCCGTTTGGCCCCTTTGGAATAACCAGCTTGCCCGTGTAGGGACCATCAAAGGTCAGGGTTCCAGAATAAATCTCAGTCGCGCGTGATAGCGTAACTTTGTGCTTAACAGCACAGCCGACAAGCCCGACGAGTAAAATCAATAGTGCAATGTGTAGAGATTTCTTCATCATTTAGGTTCCTTTCTTGGAGAAAAGGGCCATGCAGTATTTCCGGACTCACAATCGACACCTTTTAGGCCGCCAGACCGTACGAGGCAGAACGGACGCTAGCTATTAATAGATTTTTTGTATGCATTGCCTTTTAGTACTTCTTGTACTACTTCCTTTAGTAGTTTCACAAATCGGTCGGCTTCCTCTACAGATCTTTTCAGAATCCAATCTATCTTATCCTCATCAGCAGCGACAGGAACGATCTCAGCTATATATGAAAACTCAAAAGTGTACGGTTCTGTGAAAAGGAGGTCTCCGGCTCGGTCGCCAAAAGCAACCGCAATTAGACGATCTTTGGTTTCATTTTTTCCATCGGTAATATACTTATCGTATATACGGGAATCCATGTGAAATCTCAGACAATTTCGTATCCTGTCAACAACTTGTAGATATTCATCTTGTTTCCAATTATCGAGCCATGCCTTGTATTCTGTAATTTTCTGACTTACAGGTTCCGAAAGTTTCATGTCCAAGAGGCCTGTCGCAAGATTATTGCAGAACTCCTTGCTTGATTCCTTATAAGCCCCAATCATAGCGAAATACAACTCTATTCGATTTCTGAATTCAAACAGATTATTTTGTTCCTTTTCGATTACGAGATGTAATCGCAACCAAAATTCAAGAGAATTAATGATACGAAGAATCTGAAAGAATATGACAATCTCTTCCTTTGGTATCCGTGAGAAAAAATCAGCTTTGATGTATAAACCAACTGTTTGTTCCGGCATGTAGGCTCCCTATCCAAAAAACCATTGTGCAGCCTGTATAATAGATTCCGCT
>JAACET010000150.1 GCA_011682385.1 Actinomycetota bacterium
GAATCTCACGTGACCATCCCTCAGTTGCGAGCCATGTGGGTCGGCGACCGCCATCGCAAAGAGACTTTGGTCGAGCACGGCTTTCGTTTGCCCAGTGCTTTGGACAATCGTCCGTTACGTTTTGAGGAGTTCGCCGAGTGTTGGCACCAGACCGTTTTTGTTTCAGCCACTCCTGCCGACTATGAGCTTGGAAAGTGTGCTGGCCACGTCATCGAGCAGGTAATTCGTCCTACCGGTTTGTTGGACCCCAAGATTTTCGTCGAACCAGCCGCCGGCCAAGTCGCCGATCTTCAGCGGCGTATCGCCGAGCGGGCCAAGGTTTCCGAGCGCGTCCTGGTCACCACCTTAACCAAGAGGCTGGCCGAGGACCTCACCGATTTCTATCGTTCCGAGGGCCTGCGCGTCGAGTACCTTCATAGCGAGATTGACACTCTTGAGCGTGTCCAGATCCTGCGTAATTTGCGTGCCGGCGTCTTTGACGCTCTCGTTGGCATTAATTTGCTCCGTGAGGGCCTTGATCTGCCGGAGGTTTCGCTGGTGGCCATACTTGATGCCGACAAGGAGGGTTTTTTGCGTTCCGGCACTTCGCTCATTCAGACCATTGGTCGCACCGCCCGTAACGTCAATGCCGAGGTCGTTCTTTACGCCGACAAGACTACTGCTTCCATGCAGCGGGCCCTTGACGAGACCAACCGCCGCCGGAAGATACAGGAAGACTACAACCGCCGGCACAACATCACCCCTCAGACCATTGTTAAGGAGATTCGCCACAGCCTGGAGGCCCAGCTTGAGGCCGACCGCATTGCCCGCAAAGCCGCCGGCATAGAGGACCTTGGTGATTACCAACGTGTCGAGTTGGAAGGTATGTTGGAAAAGGAGATGCTCGAGGCCGCCGATAATCTTGATTTTGAGCGGGCCGCCAAGCTGCGCGACAAGCTTTTGAAATTGCGTGAAACCCCTATTCTTTCCGCCCCTGATTTACCCGACGCTCCTAAGCCCACTGAGAAGCTATCTCTTTCAAAGCCCAAAAAGTCCCCCCGAAAAAAGCCCCGATCCCGCCGCCCAAAGTTATAAGCCTGTCATTCCGCACTTGATGCGGAATCCAGTCTGTATTTCTTATAATCTGTGTTCATCTGTGAAATCTGTGGCTAATTCTCTTATCCGTTTCTTTTTCTGCTTTGTCCCTTTCTTTTCCTTCGTGTCCTTCGTGATCTTCGTGGTGAGGTCTTTCTGTTTCTTTTTGCTATTTGATTTTTGATATCTCTGTTATTCGCTCCAAAAGTTCTTCGGCCACGCTCTTTTCGCCCGCTTCCGCGAACACTCTCATTATCGGCTCAGTGTTTGAGCTGCGTACGTGCACCCAGCCTTCCGGCCAATCAACGCGTATCCCGTCGCTGCGGTTGAGCCGTTGATCGGCGAACTTTTGCCCTACAGCTTCCAATATTTTTTTAGCCCTTCCCGGCTCACAGTCGAATTTGGTCTTGAGCATTTGATACTTGGGAATATCCGTCACCAGTTGGCTAATCGTTTTTTCGCTGCCGGCCATTAGCTGCAATACCAGAGACATCCCTGAGAAGCTGTCGCGTACAGTCACCACATTTGGATCTATCACTCCGCCATTTCCCTCACCACCGACGACACATTTATGTTCGCGTATAGCCCTGGCCACGTGTGCTTCGCCCACGGGTGTGCGAAAGACTTCTACGCCGAATCGGCCGGCCAAATCATCAATCATCCGCGACGTGGACAAGTTAGTTGCTATCGGCCCTTTGTTCTTGGCCAACACAGCCATCACTGCCATGGCCAGCGTGTATTCTTCCCCGATGAATTGTCCCAGTTCATTCACGATAGCCAGCCGGTCCGCATCCGGGTCCTGAGCGAAGCCCAGGTCAGCTTTGTTTTCGATCACTGCCTCACACAGTCCGGTCAGGTTTTCAGCGATTGGTTCAGGGCTATGGGCGAATTCGCCGTTGGCTTCAGCATTTATATGGATCACTTCACAGCCCATTTTTTCCAGCAGTAATTTACCTCCGGCCCCACCCGCCCCGTTGACACTATCGAGCACCACGCGGAACTTTTTTTTACTAACAGCTTCAACGTCGGCTCGGCCCAGCACTTCGCCGACGTGGATTTCATGCGTGCTCTGGTCCTCACGAATTTGACCTGTTCTCTCTGCCTTGCCGGGCTGGAACTCTTTGTTCCTGAACTTCTCGCCGATGCTGGCCATATCTTCAGCGCTGACTCCCAGGCCGTCGGGGCCTAGAAACTTCAAGCCATTCCATTGGGAGGGATTATGGCTAGCCGTTATCACTATCGCCCCGTCAGCCTTTAGTTTGGTGGTCATCAATGCAGCCCCTGGTGTGCTGACCACGCCGAGATCGACGACATCCAGGCCCATTTCACTCAGTGCGGCGCTGACGCTGCCGGCCAGTTGTGCTCCGCTGGGCCGACTGTCACGGGCCAGCACAACGCACTTGGATTTTCCAATCATGCTGGCGTAGGCTCGGCCAAAGCGTTCAGCTACACTGTTGTTCAGGTACTGGCCAATGGTTCCTCGCACTCCGGATACGCTGATAATTAGTTGGCTCATTACGTCTTCCTCTTAGCTGAAGTTTACCCCTAGCGAAACTTATTGGCAATCTCGACGGACATTCTATACCATAAGGTTCGTCCAGCCAAGATGTTCCATGCAGAAATTGGGGTCGCCGGATGGCTTCGACAATCATAGACGGCTACAATGTCCTTCACGCCTCCCGCTGGCTCAGTAGTTCGTGGAAGGGCGTGGATCGCCGACGCTTTTGTATGCTTTTGGCCCAGTTGGCCAAGCACCGGGGCCAGAAGATTACGGTTGTTTTTGATGCTTTTCCTTCCGATCCGGACTTTTCCGGTCCCGCACCAGCCCCCCTGGAGGTTATTTATTCCGGCCACAGCCGCACTGCTGACGACGTGATAATCCAGATGGTTAATGCCTCGTCTGGCCCACGAGATTTGACCGTGGTTAGTTCCGACCGCCAGATTCGTTCAGCCGCCAAGCGCCGGGGCTGCAAGCTCGTTCGAGCTGGCGAGTTTATTAAGTCCGTTGCCTCGCAGTTGGCCCAGGCCAAGCACCTTGCTGATAATCCTGCCGAGCCGACCGAGAAGCACAAGGGCCTTACCAGCGCCCAGACCAGACAATGGCTCATAGAGTTCGGCCTGGATCCCGATCAGGACGACGACCCCTACGAGAAGATGTGTAGGTGACCACGGCCTACCCCTATATATGGGGTCCAGCCAAATTAGCCATCTCCCGAACTAATGTATGTTTTGCCTGTGCTAGGACCGTAGCACAGCCGTGAAGAATACCAAAGCAGCAAGCGCAAAGATAGCCACTTCAACAACGGTGTTTAGGATAGCAGCGGATCGAACGGACATTTTGGGATGCTCCGGGCCGGTTGAATTGTTGCTGAGTTGTTGGTTCACCGATGTATGTGCTCAGTTGATATCGGCAGAACAGTTCTGTTTTCTTCAATTATTCGCTTGTTTTCGCGTCGAGCTTGGGCGATTGCCCCTTGTTTTATCCACTCAGCCAAGCTATTATTAGCTCCCTGAATTATGTCCACATTGTGGGAGAATACTAATGGTTAAGCAAATAGGTGGCGAGCTTCTCGTCAGTGGTCAGCGTTTTGCGTTGGTTGCCAGCAGGTTTAATGAGTTCATAACTTCCCGTTTGATTGACGGTGCCACGGACTGCCTGCTCCGCCATGGTGCCACCGAGGACAATATCACAGTCGTTTGGGTCCCCGGTGCCTGGGAGATACCTGTTGTCAGTGCCAGGTTGGCCGCCAGCGGATCGTATGACGGCATAATCTGTCTTGGGGCTGTCATTCGCGGCTCGACTGGACACTACGACCAGGTGGCCTCGGAGGTTTCCAAGGGTGTTGCCCGGGTTGGCCTGACCAGCGGCTTGCCGGTTATATTTGGTGTGTTGACTTGCGACACCATTGAGCAGGCCATTGAGCGAGCGGGCACCAAGGCCGGCAATATGGGTTTCAAGGCCGCCCAGAGTGCTATTGAGATGGTCAATCTCTACGCCAAGCTGCCCAAGTCAAAGTAGTTTGCGTTCTGATCCTGGCTGCTTCTGTTTTTCTGCTCTGTGTCTCTGTTATTTCTCGCGTCAAGAAAGCGGAAATCCGGGTCTTGGTTCTATATCAAAAATCAAAGATCAAATATCAAAAACACATATAAAAGATCAAATATTACGGACCTTTGTACCTTCTTCTAATCTG
>JAACET010000151.1 GCA_011682385.1 Actinomycetota bacterium
ATTGTGCCGCACGACACGGACAAATTTGCTGACGTCGTCAAGCTGGCGATTGAAGCCCTCTCTGAGGTGAGATAAATTCGATACCTAATTTAAGGATTTCGTGCTGGGCGAGTCCTAGCTTGACGTGCAAGGCATATCTGTGATAACTCTTTTTTCAGACCTACGGTCTGCAGCCTATAGCCTGTTCCTTAGCGATCGGGCCAATCCGCCGACGACTTTTGAGGTTTCAATACACAGGCTCTTAAGAGGCTGATAATCATCACTATTGATATATCCCAGTCGATATGCGAGACCAGCCTGATACTCAATTTCGCGGGCAGAGCCATATGCTATATCCAGAAATCGAAGATAGTCCGCTTCACTGTCCCGAGCACATCCTTCGACTATATTTGACGCCACCGACACTGCTGACCGTCGCATCTGTGAGGTCAGACCAAATTGTTCTTCTCTGGGAAAAGATTTCGTTGCTTGGTAAGTGGCCAAAGCCAATGAATCTGCAAGCGCAAAAGCGCGTAGTTTCGTGTGATCTCTCATCTTTGGTTCTTCGGTTGTCTTCCTGTAGCCTACAGTCTATAGTCTACAGCCTGCTTCTTACCTTGGCGGAAGCTTCTGTCCCAGTACGCCTAGATCGTAGGCCACTCCCGGTTGGTTGGGGTCAAGTTCGTAGGCTATGACGAGGTGTTTGATCGCCGAGCCGGTCTGGCCGATGGCTTGATAATATCGTCCGACCGTAGCCTGCACGTAGGCATCTCTTGGACTGGCCTGAGCAGCCTTGTCCAGCATTTCCGGCATCCGGCTTGTCTGTCCGGTGTGATAATATCCCATAGCCCAGGTCAGATAGATTCGACCGGGATCCAGTTGTACCTGAGTTACAGCCGTGTTCACAGCCTCAGTGATCTGCTTTTGCGGAGCCCCTTTGTTTACCAAACAATATATTTTACCCCAATGTGCCTTGGCGTTGCCGGGAAAATACCGGATAGCCAGGTCGTATTCTCTGACAGCCTGATCATATTCCTTCAGGGCCTGATAGGCTCTTCCCAGATTCAAGTGCCGGTTCGAGACGGTCGGTTCGTTTTCGACCGCTACCTGAAATTCCCGTTTCGCTTCACGATAATAGGTGGCGGCTTTTGCGAGGTCCCCGTGTTTTTGGGCCTGCTTGCCGGTGTCGTATGCCTCGACGCCCCGTTTGGTAGCTTGATCGGCGTAGTACATATTACAGCCGGACATCCCCAAACTCACAGCCAGCACTAATATTAAGACAAGAGTTCTCATCAGCTTGCCTCCATTAAGACCAGACTCGATCTTTTCCATGCGAATCTCTAGCTATGCTAACATCACCGGCTGTCGTGGGCAAGGCCCACTATTGAGGTGGTTTTTTCTTTGCTGGTGCGGCTATTCTCAGTCCCAGTTCCGCAAGTTGCTTCTCATCCACCCCCGACGGTGCCTCGGTCATCAGGCAGTTGCCTCTTTGGGTTTTAGGAAAGGCGATTACTTCGCGGATAGAGTCGGTTCCGGTGAACAGCATCGCCATCCGGTCCAGTCCCAGGGCGATTCCGCCGTGCGGCGGTGCTCCCAGCCGCAGTGCATCCAGCAGGAACCCGAACCGACTTTGTGCCTCATCCGCACCGATACCCAGCAGGCTGAAGACCTGCTGCTGCAATTGTTGCTGATGAATACGGATCGACCCGCCGCCCAGCTCCGTACCGTTGAGAATAATGTCGTAAGCTCGGGCCCGCGTCTCCAATGGCGAGCTTTGCAGCTTATCGATATCCTCCAGCCGGGGCGAGGTGAACGGATGGTGCATTGGCGTCGGCTTTTGTGTCTCTGTGTCGGCCTCGAAAAGTGGGAAATCCAGCACCCAACAGAATTCGTAACTGCTCTGGGGGATTAATTTAAACCGCTCAGCCATGCTGTTCCGCAGAGCAGCCAGGGTCTTGGCTACTATATCGGGTTTATCCGCTATGGTTAGTATCAAATCGCCGCACTTGGTCTCGAACGTATTGGTCAGTGTTGCCAGTTGCTCTTGGGAGAAGAACTTGGTTAATGGCGAATACAGCTTATCCGGATCCCCCCGGAACCAGGCCAATCCTTTGGCCCCAAACCCCTTGGCGAAGGTGGTCAACTCATCCAGTTCTTTTCGGGAAAGGCCCGCCCCGCCCGGCACGCATATACCGCGAACCTGCCCGCCGGATTTGATAGCCTCCTGATAGACCTTGAACTGACAGTTTTCAGCGATGGCCTTGATGTCTTTGATTTCCATTCCGAAGCGCAGGTCCGGCCGGTCGCAGCCGAAGCGATCCATAGCCTCAGCGTAGCTCAAGCGAGGGAACTTCTCGGGTACTTCGATTTTTAGAATTTCCTGGCTCAGCTTTTGCATTAAGCCTTCGATAACTTCTATAACCTGTTCTTCGGCCACGAAGGCCATCTCCAAATCCAGCTGGGTGAATTCTGGTTGACGGTCCGCTCGCAGGTCTTCGTCGCGAAAGCAGCGGACGATTTGGAAATACTTATCGTAACCAGCCATCATCAGGATTTGCTTGAACAGTTGCGGCGACTGTGGCAGGGCGAAGAACTCACCCGGGCTCAAGCGTGCCGGCACCAGAAAATCCCTGGCCCCTTCCGGTGTGCTTTTGGTCAGGAAGGGGGTCTCGATCTCCCAGAAGCCCCGCTCATCCAGGAAGCTGCGCATTATCTGGCAGATGCGGTGCCGTACGTGGAGGTTTTTCTGCATCTTGGGCCGGCGCAGATCAAAGAACCGATACCGCAGCCGCAGGTCCTCGGAGACTTCCGCTCCTTCGCTCAGCTCAAACGGCAGCGACTCGGGCCTGGATAGTATCTCGATCTGATGAACCTCCACCTCGATTTCGCCCGTGCTCAACCCCTGATTGACCGTACCTTCCGGACGATGATCCACCACGCCTTCGACTGCTATAACGTGTTCGCTGCGCAGAGATTCAGCCGCCTTGTGCGAGTCGCTGTGGGTTTGGGGGTTGAATACTAATTGTGTCAAGCCCTCGCGGTCGCGCAGGTCCACGAATATCACACCCCCATGGTCGCGGTAGGAATCCACCCAGCCAGCCAGTCGCACCTTCGAGCCGACGTCGCCGGCCTGCAACTGCCCGCAGTGGTGGGTTCTTAGATATAACGGCCCGGAATCTTCACTCATGGGGACAACTCCTTGTTGGCTCTAACTAAACAGGCCACGGATCGCATATTATACAGCCCAGCCCACCCCAGTAAAGAACCACTCAGGAATCCGGTCAAATGCCCCCGGCCTGCGTGCCGGGGGGCTTATTCTGTCATTCCCGCGCAAGCGGGAATCCAGTCTGTCTAACCTTCGTGAACTTCGTGTCCTTCGTGGTGAGCTTCTTCGTCATCTTTGGCCAATTTTCCGTTGCTCACCGTCTGGCTAAGGATTACGATAGAGCAGCCGCTTTGGCTTGGGACGAACACTATGATCCTGATTATCGACAACTACGATTCGTTTACTTACAACCTGGTCCAGCGGATTGGCGAGTTGGATTCTTCGCTTGAGATTCGCGTCTTTCGCAACGACAAGATTACTCCAGCCGAGGCTGAAAAACTCACTCCCCAGCGGATCATCATTTCCCCCGGCCCATGTACCCCTTTGGAAGCAGGAATCTCTAACGATATTATTAAAAACTTTGCCGGAAAGGTGCCGCTCTTGGGTGTCTGTTTGGGCCATCAGTGTATTGGCCATTGTTTTGGTGCCAGTATCGTCCGCGCCCCTCGGCTCATGCACGGCAAAACTTCGATGATCCACCACGACGGCAAAACCATCTACGCTGGTTTAGATAATCCTTTCCAGGCCACTCGTTACCATTCGTTGGCCATTAAGCCTGGTACTTTACCCGATTGTTTTGAGATTAGCGCCCGCACCGACCAGGACGAGATCATGGGCATCCGTCACAAGGAGTTCCCCCTTGAAGGCGTGCAGTTCCACCCCGAAAGTTTCCTGACCACCCAGGGACCGTGCCTCCTGCAAAACTTCCTGAATCTCTAGCACGTCACCACGCAACATAACTACCTGTATTTGCAGGCTTTATGGGCAAATAAGGGTGTGGGGTATGTGCCATCGTCGCAAAGGCAGATGATTGCTTATGATTTTTATAAACCACTACTGTCCCATTATAAGCTGAATAATGACAATTGGTTATGGAGTAGGCCAGTTTCATTTTGCGAAACAGTTTTCGTAAGTATTTGTTCCAT
>JAACET010000053.1 GCA_011682385.1 Actinomycetota bacterium
CCTAAAAAATGGTTATTGAGACGTCAAAAAACGATCTCGGATTATAACCTACCGGAGGCTCCGGTTTCATAGTTTCTCTGTGGCTGATTCTCTTATCCGTTTCTTTCTCTGCTCTCTTCCTCTCTTCAACTTCGTGACCTTCGTGACCTTCGTGGTGAATTCTTTCCGTTTCTGCTTCGTACCTTTCTTTGTACAGATTTTCCTTGCCTAACCACCCTTCTCGCCTCAAACTAGACCTTTGTCAGGGAGTCTTATTTCATTTCTTTGGACCCGTATAAATTGTCGCCAAGACTGCACCGAATATTTTTTACCGTCGTCATGTTTGTTGCCTTACTGTTGGCCTCGTGCACCGATTCGGTCCGGACGCCAACTGCCTCGGCAAGTGTTGACAAGATTTCTGATTCGCAGCAGGCCTCTGCTACTGCCCAGTCTGTTCCTACCTCCCCTGCTCAGATGAGTTTTTCTCAGCTCACTGCCGAGTTTGCTCTACCGGATTCCGATTCCGCCAGCATGTCTGATTATATGCTTCAGGCTCGCATAGCCGCCGCCCGTTCTCAGCTCGCCCCAGCCATCCGCGGTTACGCCTTGGCTTTGTTGTGTAGCGATGCGACCGATGACAATCCTCTTACTGCACAGACGCTGTTGGAGCTTTCCCGTTTGTTGGTCGAGTACGGCCATTTTCGCGCCGCCATAGATACTTACCAGCGACTTGCCGTTGTTTTGGATGAAGTACCCGCTTCGGATTTACCCAGTCCTGCTTTGCGATCTTTAGCTTCCTCCCCCGGCCGGGTTTGGGCTTCGATTGCCAGGCTCTACGGAAAGCTGGATGAGACGTCCCAGGCTATTGCCCTGTACGAGAAGGCTCGGCAGTCCTCTGCTGACGACTCAGCGGTGCAGTTGTTTTGTGCTCGCGGCCTTTCTCAGATTGGCCAATTCGACCTAGCCCTCGATATCCTTGATGATTTATCCGTCCACGCCGCCGCCAGGCCCAAGGTTGCCGAGTCATTGGTTTGGCTTCGCGATCAGCAGGGCGACCCGGACCAGGCCGTGGACGATTTGGAGTTGTTGCAGTCCCGCTATCCCGACGATAGCCGGATTGCCGTCGTTTTGGCTTCCTATTATTTCCGGACAGATCGGCTCGACAAGGCCCGTAAGATTCTCGTTGAGCAGACGCAGCTCAATCGACTTTTTGTCCCTGCTTATCAGGACTTGGCCGATTTGGAGATACAGGCCAACCAACCCGTCCAGGCTATCCAATGGTTGGCCAAAATGGTTCACGCCAACACCACTTCCATTGTCGATGCTCGCTGGCGGATACTCCGGATGATCCCCGACAAGGACCAGGCCGCCAAGCTGCTCGCTCAGTTGGAGACCCTTAAGCAGCTCAAGCGGGATTTCGCTCTGTCTTGGGCAGCCGGAACGGTTGCCGAATTGGCCGAGGTCCCCCCGATGGCTCACAGTTATTACCGTAGAGCCATTGCTTTGCGTCCTCGCTTTGGCCAGCTTTATTTGTATTTGATTCGATCTTATTTGCGTCAGGGCCAGGCTGACACCGCCTTAGCCCTTATTTCCGCCGCCCAGAAGGCCCAGTTTACCCCCCATTCTGATTTTTATCGTGCCGAGGGTCTGGCTCACCTGCTCAAGGACGACCTTGATGCCGCCTTGGTTTCTTTGGAGGCCGCTGTAGGTGCTAATCCTCAAGACTCTATTGCTCGCGAGATATTGGCCAATACTCTTTTGTCCGTTGGTCGTCCGGATGATGCTGCCGGGCACCTGCAGTTTTTGATCGATCAGAAGCCTGATAACCAGTCCTTGCTTCGGCAATTGATATCGGCTCATTTGATGGATGGCCGAGCTGAGCGTGCTGTTTCTGCCGCCCAGACCTTTATGTCCGCCAATCGTTTGCTTGATCGGACTGCTTTGGATGTTGCCCGGGCCTTTTTGGGTGCGAAAATGTATGCTCGTGCCGAGCAGCTCTTGGATGGTTCACCGCCTTCCGGTCCCTATTTGGTTCGTTGGCAGGAATTGTTTTTGAAGTCTTTGGTTTTTTCCGACCAGCTTAGCCGTGCTCGGCAGGAGTTTGCTGCTTGGTTGGCCGCAGCTTCGTCGCAGGACGAGCGGGCCCAGCTCACCGCTCGGATGGTTACGACCCTGGCCGACGCCGACCGGTTGGATTTGGCTGTTGAGATTACCTCGGAAGAGCTTAGGCACGCCCCTGAGAATCCTTTGCTGCGGGAGATATTGGTTTACCTGCTGATTGAGCGGAAGGATTACCCCCGGGCCGATGGATTCATCACCGCTTGGCTCGCCGAGAATCAGGGCCGTCCCACCAGGATGCTCGCCGTATCGGTTTTGTTGGCCCGGGAGGATTACGACCAGGCCGAGCGTGCCCTCGGCTCGTTGCTCAGTGAAGACGCCGCCGACATCCAGGCTCTGCATTTGTTGGCTAGCCTTTACGAGTTGACTGGAAGGCCCGAGTTGGCTTCCCGGCGGTACCTCAAGATTCTGGAGATTTCCCCCGACGACATCTGGGCCAACAACAATCAGGGTTTTTACTTAGCCGATACCAACACGCGTCTGGACGATGCCGAGCGGATGATTCGTTCAGCCTTGCGTTTTGCCGGTCCGGACTCTGCTATTCTCGACAGTATGGGCTGGGTCTATTACAAACGAGGGCATTTCGGTCAGGCTTTGGTTTACGTCTCGCGTGCTCTGCGTTTGTCCGAGAAGCCCGACGCCGAGGGATTGGACCATCTGGGTGACATTTACTATCGACTTGACGAACCTGACCAGGCTCTCCAAGCCTGGCAGCGGGCCTTGGCGTCCGAGCAGGCCGCCGATCGCCCCGACCAACAGCGTCTGAAAAGGTTGCAAAAAAAGCTCGAACTGATAGAATCTGACCGGAAACCACCGGTGGCCTTCTCTATCGTGGATGTTTCCCAGGAGTCTCCGCCACCGACAGATGATTGAGGACGTTTATGTCTGGACATTCTCATTGGGCTACGATTCGCCGCAAGAAGTCCGCCGTGGACGCCAAGCGTGGCAAATTGTTTAGCAAGTTAGCCCGTAATATTATGGTTGCCGCCCGGTCCGGCGGAGGCGATCTGGATACTAATTTGACCTTGCGTTACGCCGTGGACAAGGCCAAGGCCGCCAATATGCCCAACGACAACATTGATAAGGCCATTAAGAAGGGCACTGGCGAGTTGGCTTCGGAGCAGTTGGAGGAGATCCTTTATGAAGGTTACGGCCCGGCTGGTGTGGCTATACTTTGTGAGGTTTTGACGGATAACCGCAATCGTACTGCTTCGGAGATCCGCAAGATATTTGAGCTTGCCGGCGGCAGTTTAGCCGGGGCCAAGAGTGTCGCCTGGAAGTTTGAGAAGAAGGGTCTGTTTGCTATTTCCCGCGATGCCGTTGAAGAAGAGCCCTTGATGGAGTTGGTTTTGGAGGCCGGCGCCGACGACCTCAGCACGGGTGCCAACGCCTACGAGGTCACTTGTCCCTTGGGCAGCTTCCAGGCCGTATCGACTGCCTTGGCCGAGAAAAACATTCCCACGGAGGTCTCGGAGATCAGCATGATTGCTCAGACTACTATGACCCTGGATTCCAAGACTGTGCCCAAGGTGCTTGGCCTCTTGGAGAAGCTCGAGGATCACGACGACGTGCAGAACGTCTATAGTGATCTGGACATCCCCGACGAGCTGATGTCCCAGATGACCGAATAGTAGTCTGTAACGGTTCAACTGCTGGGTGTCATTGCGAGCGAAGCGAAGCAATCTCAACCTCTCGGACGGTCAAGATTGCCACGGCCTGCTTCACCGGCCTCGCAATGATATACAGCAAGCTTCCTCTGGAAACCGGTCGGTTTGTGTATCTTAAATATTTGATATTTGCTTTTTGATATTTCTTATATGGGTTCTTTTACACGAGCAGCTAAATATTCCCTTCGTTACCGGCGTTACCTGGCCATAGCCATCTTTTGCGTCTTGGTGGGTGGATTGTGTTATGGTGGCGGTATCGGCACCATATTTCCCATTATCAAGCTGATAATATCCGACGAAGGCCCCCAGGGTGCCGCCGACATTCGCCTTACTGAATCTATGCTTGGTGTTACTTTGCGCACGGTTGATTTTTCAGCCACGACACCCATTGCCATCGACACCGTAGAGGACGAATCACCTGCCGCCCGGCTGGGCCTCACACGGGGCTGCACTATTTTGCAGTTGGACGGCCAGCCCGTTTTTTTACCCACTTTTACCCGGACAATTGCTCGGAAGAAGGCATACGAGACCATACAGATCACCTGGCGTGATCCGGACGATCGTCGCCGGCGAGGCACACTTGAGCTTTCCGAGCCGCGTTTTGACGTTCGTTTTTTGGCCGGACTTGCTGAGTTGCTTCCCCGTGGCGAGGATAATCGTTTCCGAACCATGATCTACATCTTGACCGGCTTTTGGTTGATCAATATTGTGCAATCTGCCATGAGGTTCCTGCAGAATTACTCGGCCAGCATTATGATTGAGCGAGGCTTGGCCGATCTGCGTACCCAGGTCTATGAACGAGCCCTTAATTTACCCTTGAGTTTTTACAGTATCCAGGGCGGAACATCGGACATCACCAGCCGTTTTATTCGGGACGCACCATCTATTCGTCGCGGCTTGAATCTTTTATTCACTCAGACCATGCTTGAGCCGTTCAAGTTTTTGGTAGCCTTGGCTTTGGGCCTTTACTGCAGTTGGAAGCTGACCATAGTGGTTTTGGCCGTTGCCCCGATCGTGCTGATATTGATTGGTCGTTTCGGCCAGCTTATGAAAAAGGCCACCAGGCGTTCTTTACAGCTCTGGGCCAAGATTCTTGGCCAGCTCAATGAGACCTTGGGTAACATTCGGGTGGTTAAGGCCTATGGCAGCGAGTCCTACGAGCGTACGCGTTTTTTTCAGGCCAACAAGGTCCTGCTCAAGTACCTTATTCGTATTGCCCGCATTGAGGCCGCCACTTCCCCCACCATTGCCATCATGGGTGTAAGCATGGCTGCTTTGGGCATTCTGTTTGCGTGCAAGCAGGTTTTGCCGCCTGATCCGACCATGAAGCCGGGGACGCTTTTTTTGTTTTTTGGAGCCATTTTTGGAATGGCCGAGTCCTTGCGTAAGTTATCTTCGGTGCCCAACAAGATTCAGGCTGCCAATGCCGCAGCCACCAGGGTTTTTGAGGTGTTGGATCAGCCCGCCGAGTGCGAAGACCGCACCTCCATCGACTTGCCAGCGCTCGCCCAGAGCATTGTATTCCGGAATGTTAGCTTTACTTATCCTGGCTCCTCCGCTCCTGCTGTGACGGATGTGAACCTTACGGTCCCCAAGGGTCATACCGTAGCTTTGGTAGGTCCGAATGGCTCAGGTAAATCTACGCTCATATCGTTACTGCCCCGTTTTTTTGACCCTGACGTTGGCTGTGTTTTATTTGATTCACAGGACATCCGCAACGTCAGCCTTCGTTCCCTTCGCTCTCAGATGGCCGTGGTTGCTCAGCGCACGGTTATTTTCGCCGACACCGTTCGGGCCAACATTGCTTATGGCCAGCCGGACATTCCTCTTGAGCGTGTCATTGATGCCGCCCAGCAGGCCTATGCTCACGAGTTTATTGAGTTGTTACCTCAAGGGTATGATACTGTGCTCAGCGAATCCGGCGAGAATCTTTCCGGCGGGCAACGGCAAAGACTTAGCATTGCCCGGGCTATTTTGCGAGACCCTCAGATTTTGATTCTTGATGAAGCCACCAGCAGCATTGACGCTGACAGTGAGGCCAAGATTACACGAGCTTTGGTTGAGTTTACTACCAGCCGAACTTGCTTTGTGGTAGCTCACCGTTTTGCCACGGTCATGGCCGCTGATTCCATTGCGGTCATGGACGAGGGCCGGGTCGTAGCCACCGGCACCCACGCTCAGCTCATGAAAACCTGCCCGCTGTATCACGGCCTTTATGAGACCCAACTCCACCACGATGTCTAACGCCCCCGCTAATTCTCCGGCACAATCTGCTCATGCACCTGTTCGTGCAGTTCGACGTGCCGTTCCGTTGGCGGCCTTTTCTCACACCCCATTGCCGCCACAACCCATACCCCCAACCCAACGCACAACACCACCCGGCCTGATCCTTACCGAGGGGCAGATAGTCGCTCTAGAGAGAGCCAAACAGGACAAGGAAGCTCACGGCGAGATCGAGACCGAGCATCCGGGATATCTGGGCTCCCAGGACACCTTCTATGTTGGCACGCTCAAAGGTGTTGGTCGCATTTAACCAGCAGACCTTTATCGATACCTACTGTAAGGTGGCTTTTGCCAAGCTCTACGACCGCAAGAATGCTTTGGTAGCTACTGACCTGCTAAATGATCGAGTGGTTCCGTTCTTCGAGGAGCAGGAGATTCCGCTGTTGCGGATTCTGACCGATAGGGGTACGGAATATACGGAATACTGTGGGCATCGGGAACATCACGAGTATCAGTTGTACCTGGCGGTGGAGGACATCGACCATTCCAAGACCAGGGCCAGGAGACCGCAGAGCAATGGCATCTGTGAACGCTTCCACAAAACCATGCTGCAAGAGTTTTACCAAGTAGCTTTTCGTAAAAAACTCTACAACACTCTTGACGAATTGCAGGAAGATTTGGATAACTGGATCAAGGAGTACAACGAGCAACGGCCACACAGTGGCAAGTACTGCTTTGGGAAAACACCAATGCAAACGTTTTTGGATTCGATTCCGTTAGCTAAAGAAAAAATGCTGAATCAGAACGTACAGACAGTTCAGCAGGAGGTAGCGTAAATCGTCAGATCAAGTGCTGGCTACTACAATTCAATCTTTTTTTTACTTCGTCACCTTCGTGGTGAGCGCTTTCTGTCATTCCCGCGAACGCGGGAATCCAGTCTGTTTTCTTTTCTATTTCTTACAATCTGTAGCTAATTCTCTTTATTTTTTTACTTCGTGATCTTCGTGTCCTTCGTGGTGAGTTCTTTATCTTTTTGGCAGGGCAATTCATCTACACTCTCGATGCCTTCCGGCAGGGTAGCCTCATGGATAAGCATCACCGGGATTCCTTCACGCACTGGAAAGCTTATTCCGCACTTTTCGCAGACCAGGGCCTCTTTTTCTTGCCGTAGCTTAGCTTGCCCCACGGGGCAGCGTATTATTTTCATCAACCGTTCGTCAATCATCGGAAGGTTTCCTTTGGGGTACACGGACTACCTATACTCAGATATCATATCGTTTGTATGGCCAATAATCAAGTTCCCCGGAAATTCACTTTCCCACGCAGAACCTGCTGAAGATATCCGCCAGCACGTCTTCGCTGCTCAACTGCCCTGTGACAGCCCCCAGCTCAGCGTTGGCCTCGTATAGTTCCACAGCCAATAGCTCAGGATTCTCTATTTTATCACTATCACTTTCTGCCAGCAGCCCGCTGGCCCTTTGCAGGGCCGTTTTTGCCTGTTCTATTCCTTCCTCAGCCCTGCTCGTCAGTACCACGCGCCCCTGCCCCATCGGCGTTTCTACGTTACTTAGTTGGGCCGTTATTTGCTGGCGTAGCTCGTCCAATCCCTGCCCCGTTTGTGCCGATACCCCCACTACTTTTTCTTCGCGTTGTTGCTGAATATCTTCCAGCAGGCCGGTCAATTTTTCTTTACTTAGCAGGTCAATCTTGTTGACCACGATAAGCGAGCAGTCCACGTCCAGCATTTCCAGTGTTTCCCAATGTCCTTCATTGATTCGGGCTGTTCCATCCAGCACATACAACACCAGGTCCGCCCGTTTTACTGCTTCTATGGCCGTTTCGCGTGCTGCCTGGCCGATATCGTCTAAGCTCGATTCACACAAGCCTGCCGCATCTGCCAGTAGTACATTTTTTTGACCTTTCATTGGCCCTATTAGGACATCGCGAGTTGTTCCCGCCACCCCTGAGACTATGGCTCTGTTCAGCCCGGTTAGTACATTTAGCAGTGTGCTTTTTCCCACGTTGCTCGCCCCAGCCAGTACCACTGTTGATTGGGCGTCCAATTCGCGCTGCCGAATTGCGTCTGCTAGTATCCCATCTAGTTCTGTTTGTATCTGTGCGATAGTTGCCTGGGCCTGTTTTGTCTCTACGAAGTCTATATCCTGATCTACAAAGTCGATATTCGCTTCGACGTTTCCTATCAGCTCAGCCAACATTCTCTGGGTTTTTTCTACTGCCCTGGACAACACCCCCTCTGCCAAGCTGTTAGCTGCCCGTAGCTGGGCATCGCTTTCGCTGGCTATGATAGCTGCCACTGCTTCTGCCTGGGTCAGATCCATTTTCCCAGCCAGAAAGGCTCTCAGGGTAAACTCTCCTGCTTCTGCTGTCCTGGCTCCTTCTGCTATCAGTCTGGCCATAGCCATTTGCACTATCCCCGGCCCGCCGGGCAGGTGGAATTCGACCAGGTCTTCGCCGCTGTAGCTCGCCTTCCCACGAAACACATAGAGTTGTCCCGGACATTTGACCCCCTCGCCGAGTTTCATCCATCCATGCAGAACATGATGTCCCGTGCTTTTTGTTGGCCGGTCGCTTTTTGACAGAAACAGCTTTTCAGCCAGTTGCAGTGTTTTTGTTCCGCTCACTCTGATTACCGCTCGTGCTGCCGGTCCCCAACGGCTCGATAGCGCCGCTATGGTTTCGCCGGAAACGTATTTCGGAATGTTAGCGGTAGGACTCAATACTAGGGCTTATACTGCAAAGAGTTAGGGAATTCTCAGGAGTCGATTACACAGGTATTTGATCTTGCTGGTTTTCTTTTCTTTCTTATAATCTGTGTTCATCTGTGCAATCTGTGGCTAATTATCTTACTTCGTGCCTTCGTGCCTTCGTGCCTTCGTGCCTTCGTGCCTTCGTGCCTTCGTGCCTTCGTGCCTTCGTGCCTTCGTGGTGAAGTCTTCGTTTTCTTCAGCGTAATCTGCGCAATCAGCGTCAAGAATTCTTCTCTTTTTCTAAGACGGGAAAATCTTTATCAGCCGCCAGTTCCGTGAGCAGATATTGGTGTTTGAATTGACTGCGGGCCGTCACACTGCGAGCCATTTTTTTTCTATCGCACTGAGCCAGATATCCCGGCTCCAGGGTTCTCAGTTGTGCTGGCCCCAGCCGGCCTGTTTTGCGTTTGGATTTGTATTCGATATTCACTTCGATTAGTGCCTGGTCGAAGGCTTCAGCTAGTTTTTTCTGACCTTCCGATGTTTCCAAGCCTGCACATGCCTTGGCGTCGATATTGAGTCGATAGAACGGCGGTTCGGACCATTGTGGGCAGAGCACTGCGTCACAGCACTGGTTTTCCTGGCCCATGATTTTGCTTGCCTTAGCCATGGCCTGTACGACGTTATAGGCACTGAGTTTTTCACCCACGATGGAGCTGATATGGGTGCCTTTATTTAGAAAGCTGATTACTGGTGCCTCTCCCAGGTAGTCCACCACCTCTACCACATCGGACATGTTGTATCTGAAGAATCCGTTGGGTGTGCTCAGCAGGATGAAGTATTTCTGTCCGATTTGCAATTCATGTCCCAACAGGGCCGGCCCGCTCCAGTTATCTATTTCTTCAGCCGGTATGAACTCGTAGAAGTTGTTGTCTATATCCAGCACCCCTTGTGGCGACTCGTCGATAAGGGGGATGCTCATTCGTCCTTCGCTAGCCAACAGACCTATGTCGTGCAGGGTCGCTTTCCCGTAGAGTTCCCGAAGCTGGGGTATATATAGCCCCATAGTTCCGCCCAGCCAGCAGGCTATTATGCTGACTCGCCAATAGTCGCGAGGCAGAAGTCCTTCCGAGCCTGTTTTTTGTTCTAGCTTTTTGGCCAGTTTCGGATTGGGTTTCAGTTTCCTGCACAGGTTTTGCCGCAGTTCTGCGGGTATTTGGCACTTTTCTGACAGGCTGCCGTCGTGGATATCTCGCAGCAGTTCTTCGCTGCGTTGCTGAACGCTTTTGGCCATACCGATCAGTGTTGCCGGGCTGGCCGTTACTATTAGTCCCACGTCCTGTTCGGCTGCTATTCGGATGGCCGCGTAGTAGCGGTCGGATGTATCTTTGATATATGTGGCGTCCTGCGGTACCGAATAATAGCTGCGGGCCAACCAGTGCGGCATCTTAGCCGTCATCCCGGATATTGCCCCGCAGGGAATCCCCGCTGTCGTAAAGTAATCATCCAGTGGGCTGCTCAGTTGAAAGACCTGTCGATACCACAGTTCTTTATGGTTTCTCCAGAGCCACGATACCAACAAGAACCATCCTCGCCGGTAGTTTCGCAGAAAGAGTTTGGTCACGGGGATTTGTTTTGGTTTTCCGGTGGTTCCGCTGGTCAGGGCGAACATCACCGGTTTTGCGTCGCTGCCCAGCAGGGCCCTGTTGTTTCCGTCAGCCATTTGCTCCACGTATGGCCTGTAGGTTTCATAGTCGGTAATTCCCACTCGTTGGACGAGGTCTTTGTAATTGCGTACTCTTGCCAGACCGTGGGCTTGCCCGAAGTCGCTGTTCCCGTTGAGTTTTATCAGCCAATCCAGCAGACGGCTTTGGATTTGTTCCGCTCGTTTGTTTCGTTTTTTGAATCGATTAGCCAGATGGATCAGGTGGAGGTTTATATAGGGGTAAGCACAGAGGTTGTTTAGCTGGATCGGGGTATTCATGGTAGAGCTGGGTTTAGTATGTTATGTCGGTTGGTTTTAGTTCAGCTATGTCCTCGAAGACTTCGTTATCCTGGATACTAGTGGCGGCCTGCAGCAGATATTTCCTGAAGAAGGCCGTGGTGCGTTGAGCATACAGTTGGGGGGTTACTTCTACGGATCGATTATGTTTGGCTTTGGGCACTATCCAGATGAACTTTGGCTCTCGGGCCTGTTCGTAGATTCGCATAGCCTGTTCTGGTTTTATGTAGCCGTCTTTTTTCCCGTGGATGAAGAATATCGGTCGCGGCTCCATTTTATTTACGAGTTTTCTTACGGAGGGGAAACGGCATTTGAGTCGGACTTCTGCCTGTCCGATTACCATCCAGCGGTACATGCGAAAGAACTGCGGCAGACGTCTGTAGAATACAGCCAGTTTGGCGAAGATTTCCGCCCAGCGATCTACGCTGTCCTCTACGGTCCAGTCGGTGGAGAAGACCCCATCGGTGATGATTGCTTTGACAGCCCCGGTCTGAGCTGCGGCCATGATTGCGGCTCCGCCGCCTCTGCTGACACCGAAGAGTCCTATAGAGTGGTCTTTGGAGTGCAGTGATTCGATGAATGCGCAGGCCCCCAGCACATCGGACACTTCTTTATCGGTGGGCCATTGCCGTGGTATGTAGTTTGGTTCGTGGCTGGAGTGTCCGTGGTTGCGGAAGTCGAAGGCGAAGACGTCGAATCCTGCTTCCAATATTCCTTTACAGTACCGCAGGCAGCTGTTTTTGTTGGCCCCGAACTCATGACAGAAGACTACTGTGCACTGCCCGGACTCATCCTGTTTTCCTCTGATTAGTGTTCCTCGCAAGCTGGTGCCGTCCAGCGAGCGGAACTCCAACTCTTGTCCGGGAAGTTCTTCAGAGCCGTTGCTGACCATGCTCAGCGGGATCAAGGTGTCGCGCATAATGTTATAGCCGAGTCTAACAGAGCGCCACAGTGTTATCAGACACAGTGCGATCAGGGCCAAGCCCGCGATGATCGCTATGTACAGCCAATGGTTTTGTACGAATCCCCACCAGCCTAAGGTGGCTATAAGGTGAGCCGGATACCAGCCGAGCAGAACCATTTTCCTGGTCCTTTCCTGAATCTATTTAGCCAGCTTCTCTAGTGGCTACTCTGCAGCTCGAACGATAAGAGAATCATTCTGTCCTCCAAACCCGAAGCTATTGCTTAAGGCTATCCGCACCTTATGCTTACGAGCCTGGTTGGGGACGTAATCCAGATCGCATTCCGGATCTGGGTTGTGCAGATTCATGGTAGGCGGAATGATACCATCGCGGATGGCCAGTATGCAAGTGATCAGTTCGACCGCCCCAGCCGCTCCGATGAGGTGTCCGGTCATACTTTTTATTGAGCTCATAGGTATTTTTTTGGCAGCTTCGCCGAAGACCCGTTTGATAGCCAAGGTTTCGGTCCCATCGTTTTCCTGTGTTCCGGTCCCGTGGGCGCTGATGTAGTCGATCTCTTCGGGTTTTAGCCCGGCGTCTTCCAGGGCCATTTTGATACAGAGAATAGCTCCGCGTCCTTCCGGGTGGGTATCTGTAATTCGGAATGCGTCTGCCGAGCTTCCGTAGCCGACCATTTCGCCCAGGATTGTTGCCCCGCGAGCCTTGGCCGACTCGAATTCTTCCAGGATTACTATCCCTGCCCCTTCGCCGACCACGAAACCGTTGCGTTCCAGATCGAAGGGGCGGGAAGCCCCTGTCGGGTTATGGTTATCGCCGGACAGTGCGGTCAGGCGGATGAATCCTGTTATGCCGAAAAGATGGACCATGGAGTGCGCACCGCCGGCCACCATTATTTCAGCTTCTCCTCGCCGGATCATTTCTGTGGCCTGTCCGATGGCCTGGGTTGAGGCCGCACAGGCCGTCAGGCAGTTGAACACCGGCCCACGGGCATCCAGAACGCAAGCCACGTGATTGCCTACGGTGTTTGGTTCCTGCTCTAATTCTCTGAGTTTGTGTAAACCTGCCGCCGCATACTGGTGCCAGATTCGGGCATCGATTTTCCGCTGGTCCGGCTGATATGATTTTCCGATGGCGTTCATGAACACGTCGAAGTCCAGTGGTCCTTCGCCGGCTCCCAGATAGACTCCCATGTGATTGCGATCGAGTGTTGGGCAAACCTCCAGGCCGGACTGTCTCCAGGCCTCCAGAGCAGCCTTGACTGCATAACGGCAGTTTCGCAGGGCGTAGGTTAGATCGCCTCTATCTTTTGGTAGGTCATCCAGTTTAAAGTTTTTCACTTCTGCCGCGAAGTTGGTCGAGAAGCTCTTGGCGTTGAAGTGTGAGATAGCTTGCATTCCGGACTTACCGGCCAAGAGATTATCCCAGAACGTCTGGATATCGTTACCCAGAGGAGTCACGCATCCTACACCTGTTATTACTACTCGCCGTCTGCTCATCGTTTCCTCTTTGAGAGCCTACTTTGCGAAACGTTTGATTACCAGAGCTGCGCTCTGTCCGCCTGTTGTGTATCCGGCCAGCAGGGCTATATTGACCCCGTCTGTTGAGGTATCGGCTTGGGCAATGTTCAGGCCGCATTTTGGACACGGTTGCCGGCAGTTTGTAGCCGCGGGAATCTTGGCATGTTTTATAGCCAGCACGGCTGCAGCCAGATCGAGTCCTCCGGAAGCTGCCCCGCAATTTCCTAATCCTCCCTGGATTGGCAGTATGGGTACGGTGCTTCCTTTATCTTCGCCCAGTCCCAGTTTGATCGCCTGAGCTTCTGCCAGGTCGTATTCTACACCTCCCAGCCCGTGTGGAATTACCAGGCTGACCTCCTGCGGTCGGACTTTGGCCACTTCCAGGGCTTCGCGAATAGCTCGTCCCAGCCCTTCTACGGAGGGGGGCACCTGATGGGGGTTTTTCCCTTCGCGAGTAGCCGCCGAGCCCAGCAGTTCCGCGTATATTTTAGCCCCTCGATCCAGGGCATATTGGAGGTCTTCCAGGATGAAGATTCCTGCCCCTTCTCCGGGCACGCATCCGGCTCGTCCGACATCGAATGGTTTACAGGCTTCTTCCGGACGGTCGTTGCTGGTGGTATTGAGTTGTCCTATCAGTTCCATCCGCAGGATTCCCAGGGGGGCGATTTTGCAATGAGCTCCGCCTGTTATGGACACATCGGCTGCTCCGCTGGCCACGGTATGGTATGCCTCGCCGGCCGCCTGATGGGTTGAGATATCTCCACAGAGTACGGAGTTGGAAGGCCCTTGGGCGTCATGGATGATTCCGATATGGCAGGCCAGCATATTGGGCAGAAACTTCAACAGCCACAGAGGCGTCAGTTGAGCCATACCTCTTTTTCCCCAGAGGTCGTAGCTGAACTTGTTTTCCTGATCCAGGGACTGTTCGACGGCTGCTCCCAGCTCATCCAGATCGATATCGATTAGCCCGGCTCCCAGGTCTGTGCCCAATCTAGCCGGATCGACTTTGGGATTTTCCGGATCGATACCTTTGGTTACCAGTCCTGCGTCTCTGACAGCCATATCAGCAGCGGCCACTGCCATACCGATATCGCGGGCCATCAGCTTGGCTGCTTTGCGGTAGCTTCGGGGGATATATTGATTGAGTTTGAAGCCGTTGATTTGTCCGCCGACTTGGCAGGCGAATTCGCTCATGTCGAAGGCATCTATTTTACGGAGGCCCACCCTTTGGCTGCAGAGACCTTCCCAGAATTCTTGCCGTCCTAGACCTATGGAGCTTACCACTCCTAGGCCGGTTATCACCACTCGCCTTTGAGACATTATTACCTGGTCACCCGCTGGAATTATCTGTTGATTTTTCCCCGCCGTTGGGCAGGATTTCACGAAGTAGACTACTGACTGCATCTGTCAGGATAAAATTACCGTCCGGGAATTTTCTGCCGGCCTGGTTGTGGTCCAGATGGCTGAACATCAGTTCCATACTGGCCAGATGCCTGGGCTGATCATTTCCGTTGTTGCTGTGTGGGCTGATGATTGACACTTCAGCTGCTGCCACAGCGAATTGTTCATTGATTGTTTCTAGCTCGACCGAGTACAGCAGCACGTCCCCCGGCAGGGCTATGCCTTCGAACTCGACCCTGCTGACTTTGGCCAGAACCACTTTCTCGTCGAAGTTGCTGGCGTGACAGATCAGCAGGCCGGCCGTTTGGGCTACGCCTTCGATAATCAAGCTGGCCGGCATCACCGGGTAACCCGGAAAGTGATCGTGCAGATGTTCCTCAGCCAGGCTGACGTTTTTCACCGCCTGGGCAGACTTGCCTGGCACAAATTTGACGAAGCGATCTATCCAAATCCAGCGCATTCTTTGTTAAGACCTCAGTCTTAGGTTTCTCTGTTATATTTCTCTATGCTGTTTTGGACTCAATGTAGCGTACGATGGCGTCTACAGTGAACAGCTCTGCGATCCGATCCACTTCGGGGTTCTTTTCGAATTCGGTCAGGTCGGCATGGGCCATGCGTTTGCGCAGTTCCGCCAATCCTGAATCGGTGAGTTTCTTGTCGTTTACGAAGGAGGGGTTATTCAGGATATTTTCCGGGAACAGCTCACCTCGCGGTATTTTGATATTGAAAGCTTTTTCCAGGCGGAAGACGATATCCAGGAAGTCGATGGATTCCGCTCCCAGATCACCGGTAAGGGTGGCATCACCGACCACCTCGTCTTCATCCACTCCCAGAGCTTCTACCAGGGTTTCCTTTACCCGGCTGAAAATCTCTTCACGACTCATAGCCATAGTCATATCCTCCGTCTGGTTGTGTGTTATGTCGGCTTCATTGTGCCGGCCTAACCGTGGCGAACTCAGTCAGTCTCGTCCACATCTGCGGCGATCAATTGGTATTGCTGTCGCAGATGCTCTATTATTCTCTGATCAATCTGTCCCGCTGCCGGATTCTTGTCAATAAGGTTGAAATGGCTCAGTTGCAGGTTGGCCTGCAGAGCCCGTATGCCCTGGGTTGTTCCCATAGCCTGAAATGAGCTGTTGTCTGGGCCGATTTCCTTGGCTTTAACATTTACTTGCAGACATTGTCCGGGAGAGACGAAGTTTCCGTACCTGACCTGCCTCGCCCCTTTGAGTACCAGCATACTGTGTGAAAAATCATTGGTCAGCCGGACCAGCCAACTGGCTGCCTCTACAGCCACCTGCAGGATCAGCACGCCCGGCAGCACCGGAAAAGAAGGGAAATGGTCAGCCAGATACTCCTCAGCCAGGCTGAGGTTCTTGCTGACCGTAATTTCTTGCCCCGGAACCAGTTTATCTATCTTGTCTACCAGCATGAACTTCATATCTGTCTCACCTGTTACAGCACCAATCTATATTAGCACTGATACTGACGTTTTCAGCCGCTTTTTCGAGCCCAGCTCCTAGCCTTCCGAAACGTCCACAACCAGCCGGCCACGGGGCTAGAAGGAAGCTTGTACATGCTAGGCTTATGTAATGCAAGCAAGAAATTTACTTCCTCCACAAACCTTTTGTACCTCATGTTCTATTTGGCGTTTAGCCCCCAGGTTTACCCTGGGGGTCCTTTTTTCTTCAAACGCCCCCGGCCTACGTGCCGGGGGGGTATTTTTTATCCAGCCAGCCCGCAGAGGGTCTCTATTCCACGGCTCAGAACCTCGTCCTCAGCCGCGTAGGAGATGCGAAAATGGCTGTTTCGGCTCGAAAACACCTCTCCTGGGATTATCAGCACGTTTTTTTCGATGGCTCGTTGCACGAATTTTTCAGCCTTATCTTCCGGCGCCCTGGGGAAGATGTAGAATGCTCCACCGGGCTTACGGACCTCAAATACCTCGCGAAGTCCCTCATAGACCAGATCGCGTTTCCGCCGATAGTCCTCTACTTCTTTGGACATATCTGTTTGCAGGGCCGTGATTCCAGCCCATTGTACCATGGATGGTGCACAGACGAAGGTGTACTGCTGCACCATGGTCATTTTTTCGATCAGCTCAGTCGGACCTGCCGCATAGCCCAGGCGCCATCCTGTCATGGCATAGGTTTTTGAGAATCCCCGCAATAGGAGGGTTTTTTTGTATATTTCTGCCACGGATACGTATGGCTCGTCGTAGCAGAATTCGTTATAGATTTCGTCGGATATCAGTACCAGGTCCTTTTTGGCGGCCAGGTCAGCCACTTTTTCCAATTCTGATTGGCCGTAGACAGCTCCGGTCGGGTTACTGGGGCTGTTGACCACGATTGCACGCGTGCGTTTGCTGATTGCTCTGCCGATATCATCTACGTGCATCCCGAAGTCCGGGTAGGTATTTATGAGCACCGGCCGGGCCCCGACCAATTCTATCAGCGATTTGTACATCACGAAGTAGGGGTCGGGAATAATCACTTCATCGCCCGGGTCCAGCAGGCACATAAAGCCCAGCAGCAGTCCCCCGGAGACTCCGCTGGTGACCAGGATTTTCCGCTCGGCCGGCCCAAATTCCTGGTTCAGTTTTTCTCCGATGGCCTCGCGTAGTTCGTTTGTGCCTTGGGTCAAGGTATAGCGGTTATGTCCTTCTTGGATAGCCTGGATAGCTGTCTGTTGAATAGCCTCTGGCACTGCGAAGTGTGGTTGACCGATGGACAGGTTCACCGGATTGACCAGTTTTCCTGCCAGATCGAATACTTTTCGAATACCGGAAGCGTCTAGTTGAGCTACACGTTTGGCCAGCATTATTCCGACTTCATAAAAAAGCCGTTGACCCCGACATCAACGACCAGCCACTTGATCTATGACTGTACTATACGGATTTATTGAGATGGGCCGCGTTATGATTTGGACTGTTCGCTTTGTCCAGCCGGCGTGGCCCCTTCTGTGCTTCCGGACATGGCGGCTGCTTCACCTTCCGTTGTTTCTGCGTCCGCCTTGACTTTCTTGCTTACCACAGCCTTACGGTGTACTACCTTGGCCAGGGCCAGAACTGAATCTCCCTCGCGCCAGCGTTCTTCTTCTTCGAGTTTATCCAGCCGTTCTGAGCGGGTCAGCACGTTACGGTGGCGAGCCAGCGAGTCTTTGCTTCTCAGAGACCTATCTATGGACATAAAAACCACTCCTGGAATTATATTCTTTTCCCTTATTTAGCCCCGGGTTTCACCCGGGGTTCGCCAAATGCCCCCGGCCTATGTGCTGGGGGGTTCTTTACTATTGTCGGCCGGGCCAATTTCATTTTATATCGCTTGTCGGCCAAGACTCTTGATATTTCGGGACGTTCAGAAGATTTTTAGCTGCATTGTCTCGTCCTATTCGCCAGCCCACCAGTGCCGCACAGATCAAGAGGATCACTACTGCGAAGCAGAGCATGATCGCCAGGGGGTAGTTCATAACCAGCCGTACTTTTTCATCACTTACTACCAGGAACGGCTCTATGGCCTCTTCTGGCTGAACTTCTGCTGATGATTCCTTTTTATCTTCAGCCGTGGGTTCTGCCACTTTTTCTATTTTTTCTATTGCCGGATCGGGCTCCGCCGGTTTTTCTTCCGGTGGACTCGCTACAATGGGCGCACGATAGGCTCCTTTCGGATCCATCAGTTCAAACAGCGACCTGTTTCGTTTTCGACCCCTAGCCAATCCCATAACTCCCAGGAGAAAGGTAGGGCATTTCCCGGTAAACGGCCCACTCGTTTGCTTATAAGACCTTTGGCCAGCGGTGTCAATCAAAAATCACTCCCTTCGCTGATCTCTGGGACGTGTCAGGTGGAGTTTGGCATATATTTATGAGCTAAGTCCTGTTGAATATCGGAATTCGGCCATTTTTTTCTTTGACCGACAGAACCTTCCGGGTTACTTTCTCGTATCCTTAATAAGCGTTTTTGGCTCAACGGATTTGGTCTATACACGTTATTGGGATATATCCTCTATTGTTCCAAAGACTTACAGATTATTCTTTCTGTTCCTCAGGTCTCAGGCCTCGAGCCTCAGGCCTTTTTTCACTGAGGCCTTTCCTTGAATAAGTCCGAGACTGTTTCTTTAGGCTCAGCCATTGTTGACCTTCTTGTGACCGTTATCAAGGCTGGTTTTGCCTTTGCTACGGGTTCTGCAGCTCTGCTGGCGGAGACTTTGCATTCAGCCGCCGACAGTTTGGCCAGTTTTGGTATTTGGTGGTCGTTGCGTTATGAGCGTGCCCGCAAAGATATGCTTATGGAGAAGGAGGAGTCCCAGCAGCAGGCCACAGCCAAGTGGGGTCTGGAGGCCGAGCAGGTTGAGCGGGCCTGGTCTGCCGACCGCTTCCGGTTCTATAAAGAGCACGTCGAGAAGAAGCTCTCAGCTTTTATTGGTTTATTGTTTATCGGTTTAGCCTTGGTCGGTTTTTGGCGGGCCCTTCGTCCCCCTGTGCCGGGTGCGTTTCAGGTAACTTCTGCTGTGCCTTGGGTTGTGCTTTTTGGGCTGGCTGGATTGAGTTATTTGGTTAGCCGTTTTGTTTATCAGGTTTCCTTTATTGAGAGGGTCCGGGACTTAGCCACCGGTTCTGCACGAGCCAAGGCTGATGCCGTTGGTTCTTTGTTGGTTGGTGGGGTGCTTTTGTGCCGCTATCTGAGGATTGCCGGTGATGGCCTGGACCGAACCATTGGTTTGGTCATTTCGGTTATAGGGCCTGGAGATAATTATCTCTACCATCCGGGCCGGCTTTGAGGATCGCCGTTTGGCTGATGCCGAGGCTGACCCGCACGCTGTTGGCCGGGAGATGATCCTGGCCCGGCTTCTTAGCGGTAGCGGATGGATTTCCCTGGTGGGTTTTGTCTGGGCCGGCTTTGCCATGCAGGCGGGCCCCAGAAGGCCTTTGCATTTTATTCAGCAGCACTTGCCGCTGGTTGCTGTCCTGACGCTCCTGTTGTTATGGGTCCAGACTGCATTTGTGGTGGTTGAGCCGTCGGATCAGGTCATCTTGGAGCGTTTTGGCCAGGCCGTTAATCTGGACGAACCCCTGAAACCCGGTTGGCGGCTAAAGTTCCCTTGGCCCATTGATCGTGCCGTCGTAGTGCCCATGTCCAGAATTCAGGAAGTGACTGTAGGTTATACGCAGGAGTTGGACGATCCTTATATCCTCTGGCAGATTCCGCATCACGAGAGTGAGTATCAGTTGGTCACTGGTGACGGCTCACTTGTAT
>JAACET010000152.1 GCA_011682385.1 Actinomycetota bacterium
TCAAAAATCGTTGTAACTTATTATAAACACAGGTAGATACAATCGCTCTGGAAAATATTGTGCGCGCCGTGCGCAACATTTTATTGATAAGAGACTAACCAGCGGCTGTAAGCCGCCGGCTATTGTCCAGACCGTCAGCATATGTCTTGCTATCTATAGGATAGCCCAATCGTGCTGCGTCATCGGCCGTAGAAGCAGAGGGGCTATGCCTGATTCGCCAAACTTAGCAGCTCTTCTGCTATTCTCACCGCTGCGTCGGGTTTGAACAGCGGTTCGTAGGCGGAGGACATGCGGGTCAACTTTTCCTTGTTGGTCATTAAATCAAGCAAGACAGAGCCGACGGCGTCGGCGTTGGCTTGCGAATCACATTTGTCGGGCACAATAACGGCGGCGCCAGCGTCAGCCAAGCATTTGGCATTGGCCAACTGATGCTGATCCCGGCCATAAGGGTAAGGCATAAGAACCGCGGGTAACCCACGAGCGGTGAACTCGGCTAAACTGCTGGCACCGGCTCGAGACAAAACCAAATTGGCAGCGGCTAAAGCAGCGGGCATATCAAAGGTAAAATCAACTAACTTGTAATGTATCCTGACATCGGCCTGGTGGTAGGCCTGCCGGACCAGGTCCAATTTGCCCGGACCGGTCAGATGCAGAATCTGCCAAGTGTCTGCGAAGGCGTCAAACTGCCGGAGCAATTCTATAATCGTACGATTGATATTCATGGCCCCCTGCGAACCGCCGGGTACAAGCAGGGTCTTCTTGTCGGACTGCAAATCGAATTTCTTCAATCCGTATTCGCGCGTGGCTGAGAAAACCTCTTTTCGAACGGGGCAGCCGGTGACAAGAATCTGGCCCTTGGTTCTGCGAAAGAACAAATCTGCGGTGCGATCCCACTGAGTGAATATCTTTTGAGCTCGCCTGGCTAGCCAGCGATTGGCTCGGCCAGGAGCGGCATCGGGATTGAGCAAGGCTACGGGAATCTTCAGCTTTCCGGCTATGCGGCATACAGGGGCGGCAGCATAACCACCCAGGCCCAATATGACCGCTGGTCGAAGGACAGCTAACGAGCCTGCCGCCTCATGCGTTGAACTCACCAGGCCATAAGCAAAACTCAGAAAGCCCCAAGGGTTCAGCGAAAAGGGTTCCACCCACTGCCTGGTAAACGAATAACCCGTTGGCTGGAGAATCTTCTCGTCGATTTCTCGGTAGGTAACGAAAAAATGTACTTTGGCCTCGGGACACTTTTGACGCAGGGACTCGGCTACGGCCAGGCCGGGCAGCAAATGTCCGCCGGTTCCGCCGCCGGCAAAAGCAAAGATTAATGGCTTCGATTTGCCCACTCGCTGGTTCCGCTACTTCTGGCTACAGACATAATCAGGCCGACGGCTACGGACATCAGGATAAGTCCCGATCCTCCGGCAGAAACAAACGGTAATGAAATTCCCTTGGTGGGCAAGACACCAAGGTCCACGCCAATATGAATGGCGGCTTGCAGACCAATGATGGCGGCTAAGCCAAAGGCTAATAATCGGCCGAGGATACTGGGACACCTAGAGGCAATCTTGACGGCCAAGATCAGCAAAATGATAAAGGCACCAATGACCAAGGCACAGCCGATGAGCCCTAACTCCTCGCCTATAATAGCAAAAATGAAATCAGTGGTATCCTCCGGGACATAACCGTACTTCTGCACACCTTGGCCCAGGCCGAGTCCCCGCCATCCGCCGGAGGCAATGGCAATCTGGGACTGGCGGGCATGGTAGGCCGAACCAGTTGGATCAGCCTGCGGGTTGAGAAAGGCTGTAAAACGCTGCCATCGCCAACCAACACAGTAAACCCACTTGTAAAAGGCTAAAGCGGCAGGAGGTAATACGCTGAGCAAGTGCAGCAATCGTACGCCGGCAGCAGCCATGAGCAGTACCCCAACAAAGGCTACCAGGGCGCCGGTGCCAAAGTCCTCCTTGGCAATAAGGCAAGTAATCAAGCCCACAACTAATGCGCCCGGTAGGAAACCTCGCAAAAAACTGCGGGGCTGGGCGGTTGGCCTGGCATAGAAGGCAGCTAAAAAAACGACCAAGGAAATCTTGGCTAACTCGGAAGGTTGAAAACCCAAACCGTAACCGACACTACCGATCCTGAGCCAACGACGGGCACCATTTACCTCCACACCAATGCCTGGGATCAACACCAGAATCAGCAAGGCAAACACGACGGCCAAAAACACAGTGGACGGCGATACCCAAAAGCGATTGTTAATCCGCCACCAACGCATGGGCCAACAGGAAGCTAAAAGCATGGCCGTTATCGCTAGGGGAACAAAGACTATTTGGCGCAGGGAAGCGTATTTCCAAAATTGGCGCCAGTCGGGCTGGATTTCGGGTAGGGCACCGGCTGAATAAACCATGACCACGCCCAAAAACATCAGGCCAATGGCTACCACAGCCAGCCAATTGGCTGTATCCGTCGAACCGTTAGATATATCTTCGCTCGAGGACACCGTTATCTCATCCTCAGGGTGACCAGGGCTAAGGCTACGCAAGCGGCGGCTATAATCCAAAAACGTACCACGACCTGCGTCTCGGTCCAGCCTTTCATGTGAAAATGATGGTGAATCGGAGCGACCAAAAAGAATCGTTTGCCGGTCCGTTTGAAATATATGACCTGAATGATGACACTGGCAGCCTCTATCACAAATATGCCGCCAATAAAGAAAAGCATCAACTCCTGACGAATGACAACAGCTACATACCCCAACATGCCGCCCAAAGGAAGCGAACCGGTATCACCCATGAACACCTGGGCCGGGTGGCAGTTGTACCACAAAAAACCCAAAGCAGCGCCGGTAATGCCGGCACAAAGGACCATCAACTCGTCGGACGTAGGAACGTAAGGCAAATGCAACAGGCCGGACCAGACGGAACTGCCGGCGATGTAAACCAAAACAATAAATGCTAACGAACATATACCCACACAGCCACTGGCCAAACCGTCCAGGCCATCAGTGAGATTCACGGCGTTAGAGGTGGCTGTGATCACCAAAACAGTAATGCCCACAAAGGCCCAATAGGAAAGCTCCAGCGGGTGCTTGTAAAAGGGTAAATACAACGAACGAGCCGCCTCGACATTGTCAACATAACGATATATGAACACGCCGAGCAAAACGGCTAAGCCGATCTGGAAAAGCAACTTCTCCCAGGTCTTTAGGCCGTCACGGCTGCGCTTGTCCTGAGGGCGATGAGTGAGCTTTAGATAATCATCTATGCCGCCCAGAACGCCCAGCCAGACTAAACAGAATAGGCCCATCTGAATAAAGGTGTTACTCAGGTCGGCCCAGAGCAGGACGCTTAGGAAAATGGCTCCGCTGATCAATATGCCGCCCATGGTGGGGGTGTTGGCCTTGGATTTCATCCGCTCGTTGAGGCTCTGGACGAAAAACTCCGGGCGGTCGCCGAGCTTTTTGCGGATGAGCCAACGGATGACCCTGGGGCCGGTCAAGAGGACGATCATTACGCTGGTCAGTATGGCAGCTACAGCCCGAACGCTGGGCCAGGCGATTAAATAGATGCCCCAGGATTGGAAGGTCGGCTCAAAAAGTTTGTATAACCAATAGATCATGGGAATATCAAATATCAAAAAGCAAAGATCAAATATACATATCAAGAATCAAAAAGAAAAGCAACGGAAAGAACTCACCACGAAGGCACGAAGGACACGAAGGACACGAAGGAAAAAAGGCTTGAGGCATGAGTTTGAAGACAAAAGGCGAAAGATGGAAACTCAAGCTCCTCCGCCTGTCAACGCTCGAATGAGTCTTTCCATTCTCATGGCGCGGGAGGCTTTTAGTAAAACGGTGTCACCGGGGCGGAGTAAATCGGCGATCTTCGCGAAATCGGCGTCGTCATTGCTAAAGGTCTTAACAGTCTGCTTGTTCATGCCGGCTTCAAGGGCGCCACGGGCGATGTGCTCAGCTAAGGGGCCAGAAGTTATCAACAAATCAGTGTCAGAGGCGGCTACGGATTGACCGAGCTGGTAGTGGAGCTGTTCAGCCTGGGTGCCCAGCTCTAACATGTCGCCCAAGACGGCTACTTTGCGGCCGTTAGGCTGGGCTGGTGTTAGTTTTCTAAGTTTAAAGACCTCCAAGGCAGCGGCCATCGAGGCGGGGTTGGCATTGTAGGCGTCGTTAATAATAGTGATG
>JAACET010000054.1 GCA_011682385.1 Actinomycetota bacterium
TGAGACTTGAGACTTGAGACTTGAAAAAGACCCCCGACGCATAGGTCGGGGGCATTTGAAGAAACGGAAAGAACTCACCACGAAGGCACGAAGGTCACGAAGAAAAAAAAAGAAACCCCCGGTGAAACCGGGGGCTAAATATAAGACTACGCGTCAAGGGAGTAATTTTTCTGTGGTTATTCGACCCCAAACACTGAGCCTTCTAAAGGCCTCGGCATACTTGACGCCACACTGGAGGCCTCGGAATCTGCCTGCGGTCTCCAACATCTCCAAAGCATCGGCCTGGTGATGACCCTCAATCCACTTGTATTGGCTCTCGTGAGCCAGGAACATCCGCTTCTTCGTCTCAAAAAAATCCGTGATGTCCACATAGTCGGTGGGCTCAAAACCAAGGCCGGCTAAGGTGTCCATGTAAAAGATGGGAACTATGGGCTCATGGGCAGGCTGATCAGTCTTGTAAAGCGGCACCGTGGAAGCAAACGAAGCGGCAAAGACCAACTGAGAGGTAATCACATGGTCGGGCATGTAATCATTCGGACTGTGAGTAAAAATCACATCCGGTTTGGCATCACGTATTATATCGGTAAGCTTTATCCTCATTTCCTTGGTCGGATATAAATCCAAATCGCCCGCCACCGGACCCAGTGCCTGGGCGCCTATGATCCGGGCTGACTTCTGGGCTTCTTTATCTCGTATCTGAGCCAACTTTTCCGGCTCTATGTCTTTTCCGCCCATGTTGCCGCTGCACAGATGGGCCAGGAATACCTTGTGGCCCTGGTCGGCGTACTTGGCCATCGTGCCGGCACATAACAATTCCAGATCGTCAGGATGTGCTCCCACTGCCAATATCCGCATGTCGTTCTACTCCTTTTCAAATCGTCCCAGAGGTTCGGTGTTGGTCTATTCTAACCAGACTCCTGCTCTTGGCCAGGGGAATCCGGATACTGAAAAACCGCTGCAACCACCACGATACGCGGAAGCACTTCAATAGAAATGCTTTCCTTGCCCTGGTACTTGCAGATAAACCAGGTAATCATGCAAACGAGTATAACGGCTGTATAGGATACCCCCCCTGGTAGAACCAAGGGCTGAATATAAGAGAAGACCCTCGGCACGTAGGCCGAGGGCATTTGAAGAAACAAGAAAAATCTTATTTCGCTGTGGTCGGCGCCAAGACATCACGAGCCGCTGCTTTACCTTTGTGGCGGTCTCGGCGCTGCTGGAAGACGCGGGCCTGGTACACGAAGGCCTCCAGGCGGGTCTGGGTGGTGGCCTGCTCCTGGCCATCATAAGAAATACTCAGGGCAGGCATGCCCTGTAAGTCCTTCTGGATCTTCTTCATCAGAGAACTGACAATAGTAGAAGGCATACAAGTAAAGGGCATGACATTAACCACGCCGTCGGCACCGGCATGAGCAAACTCGACGGTCTTGCCAATACTCAAAACGGCTTCACCCTCAAAACTGTCGTGCATATAAGGGGCCGCGGAACGCAACGTCTTGGTGACATTCTCCTCGGCCAATTGGCCAAACTGACGCACAAAAGACCGAGCGTAATTCTGCTCGATACGGTGCTGGAGGTGATTCTTGAAACGCTGAGCCAGGAAAGCAGTCAAATCCCGCTCACGCAGCGATATACGGCTTCTGGTGAAGTTGGTGTAGTAGAGCCATTCGGCAAAACCACACAGCGAGACTTCGGCGCCCAGGGCTTCCAACTGACGAATGATATTCTGATTACTAAAGGTGTGCGAGCGGACATATATCTCGCCCACCACACCGATCCAGGGCTTGGGCTGGGAACGGTCGACGGCGATCTGCTCAAACTGCCGGCCGCAGAAGTCCATGACCTGCTGGAGGTTTTGGCCGTTCTCAATGGCGGTGCAGACTCGCTGCAGGCACAATTGGTAAACTTCATCCACGCTGCCAGGTTCAAGCTCATAGGGGCGAAGGGATAATTGGGCTTTGGTAAGCAAGTCAACGGCGGCGATACCCCGCCAGGCAAGCTTGGTGGGGTCTTGGCTAAACTGCTTGAAATCCTTATAAAAATCCTTGTCCTGGTTGGGGGCAATAATCGGGACATCAGCAAAACCGACGTCCGCTAAAATGAGCTTGTGCAGTTTATTGTAATTCCCGAATCGGCAAGGACCACAGCCGGAAGGCATAAAGAAGGCTGTCCGCTGGGGATCGAAGTCCTTAGCCAAAACCACTCGCAGCATGTCGCCGGCAGTTACCGTGCAAGGCAAACATTCCTTCCCGGTAGTATGGCGGCGTCCCAGAGCCAACGATTCGGCGTCGGCCATGGGCAGGACCTCGGCGGGCTGACCACAACGACGAAAAGCAGCGGCCATAGCATGAGCGTGATCGCCCATGGGGGGAACATAAACAGTTCGCTGGCTATGATCGGGCTTGGATTGGCTTTCACGCAGAATGGTGGTGCCGCTTTCGCCGGGATGCAGACGCTCAATGTTCCGCAGGCTCTCCAAATAAGCCTCCAGGCGGGTGACCACGCCGGCGTCGGCGGAGTGCTCGTCGATCTCCAAGGTCAAAAACGGTTTATTACCAATGGCGTGCTTAAAGAAAGTATTGAGAAAAGAATCCGGACCACAACTGAAATTAGTAAGGTAGATGGCGTAGAGGCGATGGTCCTCACGGATCACTTCGGCGCCAGCCAATATACGCTGGCCATACTTCCAATACATCGAGTGCCATTCCTCAGGCAAAACGCCACGTAAATCGAGCATGTCCAGCGGAATAGTCAAAACGCCCATCTTGCGGAGCTTGGCCGGCACATTAAGCGATACGCTGGGATCGCAGCCATTATAAGGTCGCGAAACCAGGACCACGGTACGCTGGTCGGGCTTGAGGGAATGAAGCACCTCTTGGCCTCGCTTGCGGCAGGTATATTCGAAATCTTTCTGGGCTTTCTCGGCGTCGCTAATAGCCTGGCTGAGCTGCTTACGGGTGACTCCCAACTGCGAACAGAGAACCGAAAGGTCCTTCTCAAGTAATCGCCGGCCATCCTGGAAACGTACCGGCGTCTGAAGCAATTTGACTCCACGCTGCTCAGGAGTCAGGGCGACCTTGGCCTGGTAAGGTATGGTCTGCACGTAAGGACAGAGAACGTTGCGCGTCTGACGCTTGTCCTCGGCGGGCATACTGACAACACTGGGCAGCCAAAGATAATCGACCTTCTGCTCGATGAGCTTGTCAATATGGCCATGAGCTACCTTCACCGGAAAACAAGGTTGGCTCAGGACAGTCTCGACACCCCGGCGAATAACCTTCTTGGTGGATTTTCCGGAACTGACCACCTCAAAACCCAAAGAACGGAACATCCGGCCCCAAAAAGGAAACAACTGGTAATTGCTCAGGGCCAAGGGGATGCCGACTGTGCCTCTACTGGACTGGGACTTCTCGGAGAGGCCGGCGAATTTCTCCAAGAGCTTTTGACGCTCGTCAAAAAGGTCCGGCAAGTCTTCGCCTAACCCAGCACCCTTCTGGACATTGTAACGGTCGCAACGGCTGCCATAAAACAAGGGCTCAGAGCCCTGGATGCTGACCTGCTTGATCTCGCAATTGTTGGCACAATGCGTGCACTCAAAAGACTCGACACTGTAAGAACGCTGGTCGATATTGTCGAAGCCGCGGAACTTAGTGTGCTCGATCTCGGGGTGATCGGCCATGTGCTTCTTGGCCAAACGAGCTACGCCAATGGCACCAGTGACCTCGTGGTGCTGAGGAACAGTAACCGGCCGGCCGGTGACGGCACTAAAAGCTGCGACGACGCCCTTATTGAAAGCGGTACCGCCCTGGAAGAAAATCCGCTGGCCGATTCTTCGCGCGCCGACGACCCGATTGAGATAATTGTACACTATCGAATAACTCAGGCCGGCTACCAGGTCCTTCACCTCGACATTCTGCTGCTGGTAGCGGATCATGTTGGATTCCATAAAAACAGTGCAGCGCTCGCCTAGCTTCACCGGTGAGTCGCTATCCAAGGCCAGGCGACCAAACTGTTGCTTTATGGAAATGTCCAAGCGCTCGGCCTGCTCCTCCAAAAACGATCCCGTGCCAGCGGCACAGGCGTGGTTCATCTCAAAATCCACGACCACGCCGTTATCCAAACTAATGAACTTGGAGTCCTGGCCGCCAATCTCGAAAATGGTATCGACCTCGGGATCAATAGCGGCTGCGGCTGTGGCCTGGGCGGTGATCTCGTTGACAACCAAATCGGCACCGACAAAATCTCCGGTGAGATAACGGCCCGATCCGGTAGTGGCTACGCCCTTGACGATAACTTTATCTTTCAAAATCCGACCGACGTCACGCAGGCCCTGGCGGACGGCCTCAATGGGTCGGCCGGCAGTCATCAGGTAAGACTTGGCCAAAACCCGGCTATCCTCGTCGATGGCAACCACGTTGGTAGAGATTGAACCAACGTCCACACCCAGGTACACGCTGACGTCCGTGTCCTCAGCGGTAAGCTCTCGCAGGGCACGGTTAGATTGGCCGTCATCAGAGGGTTTTGATATCGACAACTTGGCTAAACGCTCTCCCGTCTGGCCACGATTGGCCAGATGCTCCTTGAGCTTCTCGGCTGTGAACCGGCCGGGCCAAGTGGCAGAGCTTTCCAGGGCTGTCAGGACGGCCCCCATAGCACCGGTGCTTTTATGGCAATCCGGAACAATCAACTCGCCCTTCTGCAACTGGAGGACATTCTCAAAGGCACGTACAACTCCCTTGTTCGAAGCTACACCGCCACAAAAGGCAATGGGTCTAATAAACTCCTTGCCCCGGCCAACGTTGCTCTTGAAATTCCTGGCCAGGCCCAAACATAAGCCGGCGACAATGTCATAATCCGGCGTGGCCTGCTGCTGCAAATGAATCATGTCACTCTTGGCAAAGACACTGCATCGGCCGGCAACCCGAGGGGGATTCTTACTCTGCAGAGCCAAGGCCTCAAACTCGCCCTCGATCTTCACACCCAGCCGATTGGCCTGTTGGTCGAGAAAACTCCCGGTGCCGGCGGCGCAAATAGTGTTGGTAGCGAAATCCTTGATCAACTCGGAGCCACCGGGGGGAGCGAGAAAAACAAGCTTGGATTCCTCGCCGCCCATCTCAACAAGCGTACGGACCTGCGGGGCAATCTGACGAATGCCCCTAGCCTGAGCAATAATCTCATTAACAAAGTGGACCTCAAGCAATTGAGCTACCAGACGTCCGCCAGTGCCGGTGCCGGCCAACAAAGCGACCCGTGAAGAGTCAATTCTACTAAAAAGCTCCGTCAGGACCTCAAGGGCGACATGGACCGGCTGGCCATGCAGGCGAGTATAAGACTCCTCCAAAAGCGTGCCGGAAGAATCCAATACCGCAACATTGAGACTTATAGAACCTATATCAAAACCAATGTAAAGCTCGCCCGATGTGTCCGGTGTCTGTGTTTGGCTGATCATGACCCAACCTTCTCAGAAACTATCTCAAAATCCATAGAATAAAAAAACATAATAGCCATTTATGGCGGTTTGGGCAATAGCCGAGCTATCGAGGGGGATGTATTAATACTACAACGCCACTTGAGGCGTTTTTACCCAAATTGCGCGTCGCAAGCCCCCCCGGCACGTAGGCCGGGGGCATTTGAAGACCAAAAATCTCACCACGAAGGACACGAAGGAAAAACGGAAAGAGGAAAGACCTGGATTCCGCATCAAGTGCGGAATGACGGAGGAGAGAGCCATTATGGCATCGGGAGCAAGATTATCCGGCTGGATCGAAAAAAGGTCGGAGTGCATTATCTCTATTGCCGATAATATGTTACCAGATATTTGCTGCGAAGTCCTCCAGCCCAATCCTCGAAGATAAGAAAAGCGGACTATGTCAGATAAAACCAGCAAGCAACCATCGGCCAGCCGGAAATGCCTACCGGCGGTCGCACTGATAATCCTGGCTGGGGTGGCGGTCTATCTCAACAGCTTTGGCGGGCCGTTCATTTTCGATGATCCGGAGTCAATCAGCGAAAATCCGAGCATCCGGCGGCTCTGGGATATCAAAGAAGTACTCTCGCCACCGGCACACGGACAGGCTGTCCAAAGAAGGCCAGTAGCAAACCTCTCCCTGGCAATCAACTACGCTATCGGCGGCCTGGACGTCAGAGGATACCACGTATTCAATCTGAGTGTGCATATCCTGGCAGCTTTGACACTGTTCGGAGTTGTCCGCAGGACTCTGGAATCTCCCAGGGTCGGCGAGAGTATCAAAAAGGTATCAACACCGCTTGGGCTGCTGATCGGAGCAATCTGGGTGGTGCATCCGCTGCATACAGATGCTGTAACCTATATTATTCAGCGGACCGAACTGCTGGCAGGACTGTTCTATCTGCTGAGCCTCTACTGCGTGATCCGAGGTAACGGCTCAAACAAAAAACAGTGGTGGTACATAACCGCGGTAATCAGCTGTGCACTGGGTATGGGCAGCAAAGAGGTTATGGTGTCGGCGCCAGTGGTGATACTGATATACGACCGCGTGTTCCTGAGCTGTTCGTTCAGAGAGGTCTTCAATCGCCGATGGGGCCTATATGCAGCTCTGGCAGGCACGTGGGTGCTGACGGCAGTACTAATACCACACGGATCGGAAGGCTCGGCTGTGTTCGGCAAAGGGACGGCAAGCCTGGCCTACGCGTCAGGGCAGTTCGAGGTCATCACGAACTATCTACGGCTATGCTTTTGGCCCCGGCCGTTGATCCTGGATTACGGCCTATATGATCCAACGTCGCTGCGTCAAGCCCTGCCCTATGCGGTATTTGTGAGCCTGCTGTTGATGGGAACAGTCCTGGGGCTGTACTATCGAGCCTGGACCGGCTTTCTGGGTGTGTGGTTCTTCGCGATCCTGGCACCCAGCTCCAGCTTTGTGCCGGTAATGGCCCAGGCATCAGCGGAAAAACGGATGTATCTGCCGTTGGCGGCGGTGGTCACTATGGTAGTCGTGTGCGTCTATGTCCTGGGCAGGCGCGTCCTGTACAGACTCATGGGCAGCAACGGCCGCAGAGCCGGTCAGATCATCGGATACACTGTGGCTGGTGCAGCGATAGTCATACTGGCTGGGCTGACCGTCAGACGCAATTACGACTACCGCAGCGAACTGGCCATTTGGCAAGACACCATCAACAAACGCCCAAATAATACGCGAGCATACAACAACCGGGGATTGGTCTACCGGCGAATGGAAAAATATGACCGAGCCATAAACGACTTCAACCGAGCGGCAAAATTGAAACCGGACTACGCAAAGACCTATAACAATCGAGGACTGACATATTGGTCCATGGGTAAGCCAAAGCCAGCTATCCGAGATTTCAATGAGGCCATCAGCCTGAACCCCAGCTTCGCACGGGCATACTACAACCGGGCAGAAGTCTACCGGGAAAAAAACAACTATCGCAAAGCTATCCGAGATCTAAACAAAGCCATAGAACTGGGCCTTGAGAACGCCAGGGTCTACAACAGCCGAGGGCTGGTACATCAGCAAAAAAAGGAAATGGAGCCAGCTATCCGGGATTTCAGGCAGGCTCTCAGGCTAAAGGCCGACTACAGCCAAGCCAGGAACAATCTGGAACAGGCCCTTTCAGAGCAGAACAGGACCAAAGCAAGATAAAAACAGTAAACTGCCACCAAGCCGAATGCCGACAAAACAAAGAAAGAGAGCTGGAATTATCAGGCTGGAAGCATTTGACTCGCAGAAGAAAGGGTCTTACAATCACAGCCATAGTCAACTGATCAAAGGAAAATGCCTATGACCCCCCGTTACGTTCGTCAGATAACGTCAATCCTCATCGTCAGCGCGGCACTACTACTATCGGCCGGGTGCGTAGCCAGAAAGAGCGAATGGACCAGCTCGGGGGCCTCGCACGTGCCGACAATTCCAAAAGGGGAGCCGTGGAGCTTTCAAGAGTCCAAAGGGCGAATTATCAAGACCGCCCACTTCACCATCTATACGACGGCTAGAGATGCCGTACTGCTGGAAAAACTGCCGGACTTCCTGGAAGGTGCGTACGAAAAGTATCTGGCCTTCCTGCCGCCGGCCAAAGATGATGAAAAACCCCTGGTAATATATCTGTTCGGACGACGCTCAGAATGGGAGGCCTACACGAAAGACTATACGGGGGCCCAGGCCGAAACCTATTTAAAGATCCGGGCTGGCGCCTATTCGTATCAGGGGACCTGCGTGGCCTATATGCTGGAAAGATATCATACCTTCGGCGTGTTGGCCCACGAAGGATTCCATCAGTTCGCCCACCGACGACTGGGACATCGGATACCGCCGTGGATGGAAGAAGGCCTGGCCTGCAACTTCGAGGCTCACGTCTGGAAAAACGGTAAACCAGAATTCACGCCGGATCTAAACGAATTCCGCATATCAGCCCTGGAACGAGACCTGCGAAACAATCGGATGTTCAGCCTGGAAGAACTGACGGGTATGCAGGCTGGAACGGCTATCAATCTGCCACCGGAAAAAACGGCTACCTTCTACGCTCAGGCCTGGGCTTTGACCCGGTTCCTACAGGAAGGAAAAAACGGCAAATTCAGGGATTCTTTTCGCCAACTACTGGACGATGCCGCCAGCGGAGCTGACTTGGCCAGCAGAGATCAAGGCCTACAGATCTTCGAGAGCTACTTCAAAGAAAACAGCGAAATCATCGCCAAAGAGGCCCTCCAATACGCCAAACGACTGGTGCAGCGGCAAATCGAACCAGGCATGGAAATCAGCGTGGTCGGCCGGGATCCGAATATCGACAAAATAGTAGTAACCGCAGAACAAATAGAAGAAACCGTGCCGGAAAAGACAGTGGAGCCGGCAGAATAAACAGCGGGCCTGAGGGGGCGTTAGAGGACCCCCGGCACGTAGGCCGGGGGCATTCGAGGTATATAAACGCGACTTGTACCCGTCCACCGCAAAACCCCAAAAAAGCTGTTGACGCCGAGACGAAATGGTTATAAACTGTCGGATTCTAAAGAAACGAGGCTGATGGCTAAGTGTTGATGGATGCAATAATGAAGACGTATTGGGCAAATAAAAACGAGGTCAAGGCTGATTGGCACTGCATAGACGCTACCGATAAGGTGCTGGGCAGATTGGCTAGCCGTGTGGCCAGGCTGCTGATGGGTAAACATAAACCAATATACACGCCAAACGTAGACTGCGGCGACTTCGTGATCGTAACCAACGCCAGCAAGATCAAATTGACGGGAAACAAAGCTCAGACCAAGACTTATCAGCGTTACAGCTACTATCCCGGCGGGCAGAAGGTTATACCATATCAGGCTATGTTGGCCAAACACCCGGAACGGGTCATCCAGGAGGCCATCAAACGAATGATGCCCAAAAACAAATTGGCTCGGCAAATGCTGACTAAACTGAAAGTCTATGCCGGGGCAGATCACCCCCATGCGGCTCAAAAGCCCCAAGCACTGGATATGGGGTGAGCTAGGCTATAGGTGTGAAAAAGATATCGAACGGATACGGAGAATAAAGTTGGCTACCGAAACAGAAAAACCGGCCAAACAAGTCAGTACAACCGCTGAGGCAAAAAAACCCCAACAGTATATATGGGGACTGGGCCGACGTAAAACGGCTGTAGCGCGGGTACGCATCGCCGAGGGCGAGGGCAATGTGCTGATCAATAAACGGTCGGTAGAAGACTACTTCACCGAAGACGAAGACCGTAAATCAGTATATGCCCCACTGGAAGCTACCGATACACGCGGACAATTCAACGTCTGGGCCAACGTACAAGGCGGCGGTTCCACCGGTCAATCCGGGGCAGTACTACTGGGCATCGCCAGAGCATTGGTCAAAGCAGAACCCGATCTGGAATCAGCCCTGCGAGCCGGCGGATACCTGACCCGAGACCCGCGTATGGTCGAACGGAAGAAATACGGACAGAGAGGCGCACGCAGGAGATTCCAGTTCTCCAAACGCTGACCGCTTGGCAAGCTGTGGATAATGTGTAATCAAAAGGCTCCGGGCGGCTAAGACTTCCCGGGGCCCTTTTTCTAGGGAGTGTGCAATGATCAAGGCGGGTATAATAGGTGCCACAGGATATGGCGGGCGGGAGACGGTCCGTATTCTGCTAAACCATCCCCAGGTACAAATCACTATCTTGGCTGCATCCAATCCGGCCAACATAGGCCGACGAATCGATAGCATCTTCCCAGAGTTCCGCAAGAAAACCGATCTGGTCTGCCAAAAAGTGCGTCTGGACGAGTTTGCTGAAAAATGCGATGTCGTGTTCATGGCTACACCAAACGGCCTGGCTATGAAATTGGCCCCGGGACTTCTGGATGCAGGCGCAAAAGTGGTCGATTATTCGGCTGATTTCCGTTTCCAGGATATCAAAACGTATCAGCAAAACTACCCCCTCAAACATACTGAGCCGGAATTACTAAAAAAAGCGGTCTACGGTCTATCGGAGCTAAACGCTGAGCAGATAACCAAGGCCAAGCTGATAGCCAATCCCGGCTGTTATCCGACGGCTGTGATCTTGGGGGTGGCCCCTCTGTTGAGTGGCGGTCTGGTAGAGGACAACCTTATCGTGGCCAATTGTCTGACCGGTGCCAGTGGGGCAGGACGCAAGGCGGAGGTAGATTTGATCCTGTCCGAATTGTCCGGAAACGTCCGGCCATATAAGGTGGCCTGCCATCGGCACCAGCCGGAAATGATACAGGCCCTGCAAGCGATCAGCTCAGATCCGGTCCGGGTGTGTTTTATCCCTCAACTGATACCGATCGACCGGGGTATCATAGCTACGATCATCGTCCGCCTGGCCAAGCCGGTAGCTCTAAAGGAGCTGCTGGATATCTATAGTCAGACCTACAGCAAGTGCCGTTTCGTGCGGATCAGCCCGATAGGTGAAGTACCGGAACTTAAACAAGTCGTAGGTTCGAATTTCTGCGACATCGGCTTGGCCCTTTCGCCTGAAAACAATACGCTGATCGTCTTTTCCTGTATCGATAATCTGCTCAAGGGCATGGCCGGCCAAGCGGTGCAGAATATGAACTTAATGTTCGGGTTTCCGGAAGAGACAGGGTTGCTTTGACTTGTGGTGAGAGGAAGTCCCCCCGACACGTAGGTCGGGGGCATTTTAAGAAACCCCGGGTGAAACCCAGGGCTAAATAAAAAAGAGACCCCCAAATAAATTTGGGGGCTAAACATAAGAGGAAATCGTTGGCTCTGATAAAGGCCTGTAATCATGCCCAGCAAACGTACCAATAATACTATTACCGGGCCATTGGGTTTTCACGCTGGGGCAGTATCGTGTGGACTAAAAGCAGGCAACACCCCAGACCTGGCAGTGCTAGTGTGCGAGCATCCGGCTGAGGCGGCAGGCGTGTTTACCACCAATAAGGTCTTTGCCGCACCAGTGGCTGTGTGCCGAGAACATATCGCCAATGGAAAAAGCCAAGCAGTAATAGTCAATGCCGGTAACGCCAACGCCTGTACGGGTGCAGCCGGAATGAAAAACGCTAAAGAAATGGCGGCTCGAACAGGAAAAAGACTGGGAATCAGCAGCGAAAATGTCCTGGTAGCCTCCACGGGAATAATCGGTCAACGCCTACCCATGGATAAAGTACGCAGCGGAATCGATGCGGCAGTCGAAAAACTAAACAACTCGGCCAAGGCCGGACGAGAATTCTCCCGGGCTATCATGACCACAGATCGCTATGCCAAAACTTCCACTCAGGAAATCCGGATCGACGGATGCAAAGTCCGTATAGCAGGAACAGCCAAAGGCGCAGGTATGATCGCGCCGAACATGGCTACCATGCTCTGCTTTATCACCAGCGATGTGGCTATCTCAAATAAACTGCTGGGACGATTGCTCAAGCGATCAGTGACAACATCGTTCAACGCCATCACCGTAGATAACCATATGTCCACCAACGATACGGCAATCATCATGGCTTCGGGGTTGGCTGGTAACGGCGTGCTGAAAAACATGTCGGCGGCGGCGAAGTTTGCCGGAGCATTGGACGACGTCTGCCTGGAACTGGCCCTGCAAATGGTCTCCGACGGCGAAGGAGCAACCAAAGGATTGGAAGTGGTAGTACGCGGGGCTCGCAGCATCAGCGACGCTCGCAAGGCGGGCCTGGCAGTGGCCAACAGCCCTCTGGTCAAGTGCGCATTATTCGGAGGAGATCCGAACTGGGGACGAATCGTCTCGGCTGTGGGAGCCTGCGATATCGCTTGCAAACAAGAACGAATAGACTGCAAAATCGGTACTCAATACGTCCTGCGAAAGGGAAGTCCGGTAACCGTGAACAAACGGCCTCTGGATAAAACAATGGCCGAAAAAGTAGTAACCATCAAAGTCGATCTGCATATGGGAAAGGCAGATTTTCGCTGCTATGGGTGCGATCTGACGCCGGAATACGTGCGAATCAATGCCGATTATCATACCTGAGGCAGGGGCGGTAGAAGAGATTCGGATGGTAACCACAGCAAAAAAAACATATATCCAGAGGGATAAACCCTTTATCTTCAGGATATTATGGGCGGAAGGTCATGCAGATTTTTTTTCATTTTTCCCTTGAACCAAAAAGCAGTCTCTGATATACTATTGCATAGAGAGTTGATCTGATATTCTAGTTCTATACAAAGCCGGTCACACGGCCAAGTAGAAGCAGAGGAGAGAGCCATGAGGAAGAGAGAGTCACACGCAGTCTGTTTGTCTGTACTAATCGC
>JAACET010000153.1 GCA_011682385.1 Actinomycetota bacterium
AGAGAGAGAGGAAGAAACGGATTTGCGGTTACGCGTTTTGGCTGACTACGACAATGGCCTGATGTGGCCGAGCATCGAGCCTATTGGCGTGCGGAGATTCTGGGACTGGACCCCAGAAAGTTTGTTTTTCTCGATGAAACCTGGACCAAAACAAACATGACACGGCGGCTGGACCGGGCCATTGCTCAGTTGCCTGTACGCTTGGCTAAAGCTGTTAACCGTAGCTGAAATGCCCGTCCTGGCTAAAGAGGTTATTGCCGATGCGCCGCCTGCGTTTATGGAAAAGGTCCATAAGCTCAGAGCCATTCGTCCGGGGGATATTACTTGCCGGCAGGCCAAACCGTACTACCACGATATGGCTAAATGCAATCTGGAAGCGCCCGCACCAACTGAGATCTACCGGCATGTTAAGAATTGCGCCTCCTGCAAAGAGCAAGTGATCCAGCTTCGTCGGGAGCTGGGCGTGGCTATACCTCAAGTCGGCTCGGTGGAGTTTGAGAATTTACTGACCGGCAAGAGTATTCCGCAGCTTAAGCTTGTTTCCGAGAGACGTTGGCCTCCATGGGTTGGGCGTATGGGTGTTTCTCTGCGGAAAAACTGGCGAAAGATGACTGTCGCAGCAGCTGTAGCTGTGTTCATTGTTGGCTTTCTGATCTTCTCTCCGAGCCGGGCAGCGGCTGTAACTTTTGAGCAGGTATGCCAGGCCTTTGCCAGGGTGAAGGTTATCTATATTGACGCTCCGCGAGAGAAGAGTTGGTATTCGAAGGAGCCCTTGGTGCAAATCACGATACGTAATGACGGTACTTATAGTCGTTTTACAGCCTCGGATGGCCAGTTCGTCCGCTATTGCATCCGAATTTTATCAAGGACTAGGCCTACGTTTTTTTTTGCCAGTTACTCTAAATAAACTTTGTCGCCCATCTTGATCGGCTCAAGCTTTGGTTTTTTAGCCACAAACTCCTCAGCATCCAGTGCATATAATGGCGAAATCTCCAGCGTGCAGGCAGGTTCGCCCTGTGGATTGCGGGGCACCTCGATACCCGCCAGCCGTAGCCAGCGTGCAGCTCGGCGAATCATATCTCGTCTGCAGGTTAGGGCCGAGTCCGGTCCGGAAGCATTTTTCACCGGCGAGAATTGTTCAGCCCGGTCTGTCTCGAAGATAATGGATTTTGTGGCCAAGGTCAGGGCATCGAATATAAACATTTCCAGTTTTACTGCGTTGGGTTCGCTTGGTTCGATATGCAGGCCTTCATCATTTAGATAGGGAACTTTTTTCTCTGCCCGATGGTAGGGCAGCCCTGTTTTACTGCCGGTCAACCGCTCGGCGAAGTCCACGTTGATGATATGTACGGCTATGCTGGCCGCATTGAATTTCCGTGAGCCGTCCGGATTATGGGCCTGGGCCAGGTTTTCCGGCAGATCGGAGTACTCGATAACCACTATTTTCCCGTCGCTCAGACAGAAATTTCCTACTCGTTCCAGGTCATCCACTTTGGGCAGTGTTCTGCTGGATATTTCCGAATCTTCACGTATATGCAGCCCGATGAACATCGGGTCCAGCACGCTTACCAGCGGGTTATCCACCTGGAAGTAGGAGAGATATTTCACTCCGTCGTTTTTCATTTTTTCCAGACAGTTGTTTTGTTTTAGGGCCCGCAATGTTCCGCCGTGTCCGTTGGGCGAGGTGGCCAGGCTGTCTTTGTCGGCCAAGAGCAGTTTACCTTCGAAGTCGAAGGCCGGCATACTGCCCTGCTTGAAGAACTCCACGCTTTCTGGGCCGAGCCCGAAGTAATTGTTCTGTTCGAAGAACTTGCGTATTTGTAGATCGTTATTTGGACTGGTCATAATGTACCAGCCGATTTTCGCTTGGAAGCGGCGTTGATTAGCCAGAATTGCCTCAGCAAATATTTGAAACAGGGGTTTGTTTTTTACCGGCGAGATGCAGAAAGCTCCTTTGGGCCCATCGAATCCCAGCCGGGTCCCCTGTCCGCCCGCCACGGTCAGGGCCGCTACCTCACCGTTTCGAATGGCCTTTTCGCCAATCTGCCGTGCTTTGCGGTAGAGTTCTTTTTGTTCTGGTTTTGGCCGCAGGCTGAAGAATGGTGCCGGCCTGATGTCTTTGGGAACGAATTTGTCCGGCTTGGCCAACACATGGGTGCCCAGAAGTGCCTCCAGCTCTGCAAAATCCAGACTTTCCAATTGCTCCAGCAGTTTCTCTTGTTTTGCCTCGTCCAGTTCATCCCAGAAGCGTAACACATGCTGCTGTTTGTGTTTTTTTAGTTTTTTTTGGATTTGTTTATAGCGTTCCGTCAGTTTGGCTTGAACCACCGGCCGGACTCCTCTCTGAAGGATTTGTAACTAGGCCATGACCTTTCGTTCATGATAGTAATATCTCTCCCGCCTTCTGGCAAGTCTCGATCCTTCCTCCTTTCGGTTTTCTTCTAATGCCCCCGACCTACGAGTCGGGGGTTCTCTTGGGTTATCCACAGCCCTATTTTTTCCCATTGCTCTTGACTACCTAATAGCCTAACATTTCCTTCGGCGAGCCTGGACCGTCTCAGTCCTATGCGGAGTTGAAGATGATCGACTGGTTGGTGAAATTATTCACGGATTTCGGACAGTTACCTGCTTGGGAGAAGCTCTGGTTAGTTGTTGGCTTCACCGGTCAATTGCTTTTTATGGCTCGGTTTATTGTCCAGTGGATTGTTTCTGAGCGGCACAAGCGTTCGGTCATTCCCATAGCCTTTTGGTATTTATCCTTGTTTGGTTCGCTGACACTGTTGGGTTATGCCCTTCACAAGCGTGATCCAGTATTTATATTGGGCTTGAGTCTGAATAGTCTGATTTATATCCGCAATCTTTGGTTGATCTATCGTCCCGGTCCGGACGCTTCTGCCGGATGAATGAGGGGCCGGGCCTTGTTTTTTGCCTTGAAGCCCGCCTTCCCCGGCAGTAGAGTTATTAACGCTTGGCAGGTTTTGCCGGAAGTCGTCCCAAAACCATGGAGGATAAGGCTATGCTGCGAAAAATGTTACCAGTCGTGGCCTTGATGGTTGTCGTAACTGCGCCGTCTGCTTGGGCTCAGGACGCATCATCCCGTACTGCTTTGACTGATTTGGTTCAGCGGGTGATAGATGCCCGGTTGAACTACGGCGAGAACCTTCATCGGCTCGTGGAGTATTACCGAAAGACCGGTGACACTCAGCGTGCTGCCTGGGTTCGTCGCGAGTTGAAGGATTTCCGTGATATCCATGAGTATGACTATTTGCGCGACTTGAAAGCTCGTCTGATCGTCATGGATTTGGCCGCTTGTGGTGAGAGTGACATTGTCGAGGCCCTTTTAGAGTACCGCCGGGACTACAGACTCTCGCTTGAGTCTTTGGTGGAGGTTCTTAGTGCCGCCAAGGAGGTTTCGCTTTGGCGTCACGCCAAGAGGGAGCTAAAGGACCTGATTTCCGCCAACAAGTACCTTTATTTGCGTGATGCCGACACTCCCACACCTGGCTTACAGCCCATCGACCAGATCAGCAACGCCGACCAGCAGTACGCTCAATTGCTGGCCTTGAAGAAGGACTCCCGGCGTTTTGGCGTGAACAGGTACAAGACCCAGTTGGCCCTGGAGGGTTTTCGCCGTTTGATCGGTGATTATCCCACTTCCGACAAGATTGACGACGCTGCCTTTCAGATTGCCGAGCTTTGCACTGACAACCTCAAGGACTATCAGCGGGCCATCCGTTGGTACGAGTGCGTGCTTGCTTGGGACCCTCAGACTCAGTTGCCCGTTAACTACCGCATTGCCTTGATATATGACAAGTACCTGGTTAACCGCTTGGTCGCACTCAATTATTATCAGCGGTCGCTGAATGAGTTCCCTCGCGGCTCTTCCCAGCGGAAGCGCATCCAGGAGCGGATCAACCGCTTGAGGGGAAAATGAGCAATCGTACCTTATCTGCCGGCTCCTCCGGAACCAGTGTTTTGTCGGTTATTAGCCTGTTGGAATCCTTGACCTTAGCTATTGCCCTGGCCCTGATTATTCGCGGCTTTGTGATAGAGGCCTTTGTGATTCCTACCGGCTCCATGGCCGAGACTCTTCTGGGAGCTCACACTGAGACTGTCTGCAAGACCTGTCGATACACTTACATTACCGGCGTACCGGA
>JAACET010000154.1 GCA_011682385.1 Actinomycetota bacterium
GCCCCCGGTTTTACCGGGGGTTTCTTCAGTTGTAACGCCTGTAGGCTGTGTTCTGGGACGGATATTCGAATGCCCCCGGCCTACGTGCCGGGGGGGATCGCCGCAATTTCCACAAAACCTTAATGCGCCCGAGTTTTGTTCTCTAACGTCATGGCCGCACACTAGTTATCACATCCAGCCAAATCCCGCCAAAAAATAACTGGCCCTGTAGGGAACCAAACGTGTATCTTCAGCGTCTGATTAGGTAGGCTTGTTACCTATCCGCTTCTAATGGGAGGATTCCACCATGCGTCGCTCAAGATTACTGCTTGTTCTGACTATCGTGATTGGCTCGGTTTTTTTGATTCGCTCAGCTTCTGCTCAATCGGAGCAGCCAGCCACTCGGCCTCGTATTCAACAGATAGCTCTGTTTAAGAATGGCCTGGGGTTTTTTGTTTGCCAGGTGCGGATTCCCGACGACATCAATTCGTTTAGCATTGCTCCGGACGGGGCCGCCTCTCACGGCACGTTTTGGGTTGCCTATCCCCCGAAGGTCAAGCTATCAAGTTTAGTTGCCGGCTCCGTCGATTTTCAGCAAATGACTGAAGCTGTAACTATCCCTGAGCTTCTCCGCGCCAATATCGACCGCAGTGTAAGGCTCAATTATAAGGACAAGGATATTGAGGGCATTATTAGGTATTTCCCCGATGATCGTCGTCCTTCACTGCCCAGCCCTTATGCCCTCGGCACACCCGAATCGGTTCGTATTCCTCGCGTTGGCTCTCGTCTAATGCTCATTGAGACCGACGCCGGCCAGATAGCCATTGATCCTTACGGTGTCCAGCGTATTGAGTTTCTTTCCGGCCCAGCCAATACTTGTTTTGCCCTCAAGGATAAATCCACGCAGATTGACGTAACTCTAGCCAAGCCCGCCGGCGGTAAGAAGCTCACTATCAGCTATCTTGCCAAGGGTATTACCTGGGCTCCCAGTTATATGGTCGATATTACCGATCCCGCCCAGGCCCGCATATCTGCCAAGGCCGCCATCATCAACGAAATTACCGATCTGGATGATGTACAGATTCAGTTGGTTACCGGATTTCCTAATCTGCAGTTTTCCGACATCGTCTCTCCCCTGGCTCTCAAGGAGAACCTGGCCCAGTTCCTCCAAGCCCTTACTAAGGGCCAGAGCCGCCGCGGCCGGACTGTCGCCGTCATGGCTCAGCGGTCGATGGAGTATATGGGGGCTGCTTCGTCGCCCTCTGTTATGCCCGACTACGGCTCTGCCCAAGCTGGTACTGTTGCCGAGGACCTGTTCTTTTATCCCATTGCCAGCGTCACTCTCAAGAAGGGCCAGGTCGGCTATTATCCCTTGTTTACTGAATCCGTCTCTTATGAGCATGTTTACCGCTGGGATATCCCCGACTATATTAACCAGCAGGAACGCTACGTTTATGGCCAGCAGCCCAAGTCCGAGGAAGAGGAAATATGGCACTGCTTGAAGATAGACAATAGCACCGAGGTCCCCTGGACCACTGCCCCAGCCGAGGTCGTTCAGGATGGCCTCATACTTGGCCAAGACACCCTCGAGTATACTGTGTCCGGGGACAAGACCGTTCTGCGGATAACCAAGGCCATGTCCGTCAAGGCCCAGCAGATCGAGCTGGAGACTGAGAGAAAGCGAGGAGCCTTGAATGTTTACGGCCGGAATTACGATTTGGTCAGCATTCAGGGCACGCTTTCGGTCAAAAACTTTCAGGACAAGTCTATCACTTTGGAGATCACCAAGACTCTTTCCGGCCAAGTCACTTCGAGTGATCCGGCGGCCAAGATCGAGAAGTTAGCTCGTGGCCTGCGCCGGGTGAACGAGCTTTCCCAGCTCACCTGGACCATCGAGTTGTCTCCCAGCCAGGAGAAGGAGCTTGTTTACACTTACCAAGCCTATGTCCGCCGTTGAGAAGCGCTGTCATTCCGCATTTGATACGGGAATCCAGTTGGTCTTGTATTTCTTACAATCTGTGTTTACCTGTGGAATCTGTGGCTAATTCTCTTTGTTTTTTGTAACCGTTCAGGCCCCAAAGGGCCTGAACGGTTACGAGCAGTCAAGGATTTTTGAATATCCCCAGGCTATTCGGTCAAAGCCATAACCTTTTATATTCCAGAATACTCTGTCGGGTAAAAAATAGCAGTTGCGAAAAATGTCTGGCCCAAGGCAAGTTCTTTGCCTTGACTTGCAACTAATTTGCAACTAAAAGTTTAGTCATCATGTTCACCAAGGCGTTTAAGGTGTGTCCCTAAAATGTTGTCGAATCCATAACTAGCTTCTATAGCGGTACTTTGGGCTGGACTGTAATCAGGATCATGGCCCGGAGGCCGCAGGGAAAATCTCGATTTGTCAGGTTTTTGTAGGGAGGTTTAGAAAGTAATGTCGATCAAGCCTTGTCGAGCCAAGTGGAAAGGTACCATGACGGACCGCCAGCGGTTCAATAATCAGATGCACTATAGGCCCGTAGACCGCTGCTTTAATATGGAGTTTGGTTACTGGAATGAAAACTTCCAGGAATGGTCCATTTTTGTGGAGAATGGCATAACCAGCAACGAGCAGGCAGATATATTTTTCAATTTTGACAAAATTGGGTTTGGGACTACCGCTCAAACTTGGATGCACCCTGCCTTCGAGCGTAAGGTCGTGGACCGGACCTCAACCAAGCACATTTTGATTAACGAGGACGGCCTCCTGGCCGAGGTTCCCAAAGACGGGCACGACACTATCCCGCATTTCATCAAATCCTCGATCATCACCCCCGACGATTGGGCCCAGTGCAAGGCTCAGCGTTTTAGGCTTGACGACCCTGCCCGAAAGGTTGACCTCGAAACCTTGAAGCAAGCTCATCCATCGGATCGTGATTATCCTTTAGGTGTTTGCAGTGGTTCGATGATCGGCAAGATTCGCGACATGTTGACCTTTGAGGGCTTGGCTTACGCCTGCCACGACTATCCGGACATGGTTGAGGACATGGTCGAGACCTGTTGTTTGTTGGTGGAGAATTTTTTAGATCAGGTCTTGCCCCACATTGACTTTGACTTCGCTCACGGCTGGGAGGACATTTGTTTCAAGAATGGCCCGATTGTCTCGGTGCCATTTTTCCGTGACGTCGTAGTTCCACGTTACAAGCGGATCGGCCAGAAGCTCAGCCAAGCCGGCATTGACATTTGGTTTACCGACTGTGATGGTGACGTCCGCCCCATTTTGCCTTTGTTCCTGGAGGCCGGCATCAATTGTTTATTCCCTTACGAGGTGAACAGCTGCTGCCATCCGGCTGAGTTGCTCAAAGAATATGGACAAGAGCTGCTTATCATGGGTGGAGTTGACAAGATAGAATTGGCTAAGGGCCCCGAAGCGATCAAGGCCTATTTGGAGTCTTTAGTTCCTCTGGTAGAACGCGGCGGTTACATCCCCTTTTGTGATCACCGTTGCCCACCGAACGTCAAGGTTGAAGATTACTTGTACTATCTCGATTTGAAGGAAGAAATGTTCGGCCTGAACGCACAAGCCGGGAAGTAACACCCATGGGGCATTTGCAAACTGTCGAAGATTATATTTCGGGACTGATTTACCCGCTATCCGATGAATCGAACCAGGTAACAGGCGTCGAGCTCCACGTGTCGGGAGGATACTTCATCTGATAGAGGAGTCATCAGTTTGTTTGTCCGTGACCGCAAAGTAAAGGGAAACCATGAAAGAAAGCGTGGAACTAGTTATCGAGGCCAGCCTTCAGGTTCGGCGGATAGGTGGTGCTTGTTCCCTCTTTATTCTCAATGAGTTACCGCGGCACTACCAACAGAAGCTATTACCTGCACAATTCCACAATACGAGGCAACAACTCACAAATCGCGACCCATTGGCGGAACTCCAAATGCTAGTGTTGCCGATTATGTTTAGATAGTAACCGGTCTGCCGGTATCGGCCGATTGCCTGGCAGCCAAACCAACCTGAATGTTGAGTCGGCCTTCCGTCCAGCTACTTCGCGGCCTATCTCCAGCTCTGCAGCAGCGGAAGAAATCCAAGAGGATCCGGTCGTCCGCACCGCCGTGGCCTGAGTCTAGGAGCTCGCGCAGGTCGTGTACGTCCTTTTGGTCACTGTATCTGTGCCAGACTTTGACTATTCCCTCTTCC
>JAACET010000055.1 GCA_011682385.1 Actinomycetota bacterium
ACCGGCAAAATCAGGCCGCGGAGCGATATTTCCCCTGTCACAGCTATATGGGGGTTGACTGGCTTGTCTGTCATCAGCGACACCAGAGCGATGTATATTGCCAGACCTGCCGAGGGTCCGTCTTTGGGGACAGCGCCAGCCGGCACGTGTACGTGAATATCGTCTTTGACCAGCGTATCGTCTTTAATTCCCAGTTTCTTCCCTTGGCTCCGCAGCAGCGAGTGTGCCGCTTTGACGGACTCTTGCATCACGTCGCCCAGTTGCCCGGTTATTATGATCTGCCCTTTGCCCGGCATATGGGTTGCTTCGACGAACATGATTTCTCCGCCGGTCGGCGTGTAGGCCAGGGCCGTCGCCACTCCCGGCACACTGGTTCGCAGGGCCAGTTCCGGTTCATATTTGATTGGTCCGAGATAGTGAGCCAATGATTCTTCAGTTATTTTTTCGGGTTTTTTTCGACCCTTGGCTATTTTTACCGCCACTGCTCTGCACACGCCGGCTATTTCACGTTCCAGGTTTCGCACCCCTGCCTCGCGTGTGTAGGACTGGATGATACCCATCAGGGCCTTCTTGGACATTTTTAGCAGGCCGTTGTTCAGCCCGTGTTCGTCCAGCTGCCGCGGCAGCAGAAATCGTTCTGCTATGTGTAATTTTTCCAGTTCCGTATATCCGGGCAGCTCTATAACTTCCATACGGTCTTTGAGTGCCGGTGGTACCGGTTCCATGTAGTTGGCCGTGGCGATGAACATCACTTCTGACAGATCGAAAGGCACATCCAGATAGTGATCTGTGAAGCTGTAGTTCTGTTCGGGGTCCAGCACTTCCAGCAGGGCCGAGGCCGGGTCTCCGCGAAAGTCCTGACCGATTTTGTCTACTTCGTCCAGCATGAACACCGGGTTGTGCGACCCTGCCTTACGGATTTCCTGGATTATTCTTCCCGGCAGTGCCCCGATGTATGTTCGCCGATGTCCTCTTATATCTGCCTCGTCACGGATTCCTCCCAGCGAGATTCGTATGAACTTACGTCCCAAGGCTGCGGCAATGCTTTTACCCAGCGACGTTTTACCGACTCCCGGCGGCCCCACAAAGCAGAGGATAGGGCTTCTGCCGTCCGGTTTGAGTTTACGCACCGCCAGGAATTCCAAGATGCGTTTTTTCACTTTTTCCAGATCGTAGTGATCGTTGTCGAGGTGTCTACCTGCCCGCCGGATATCCAGATTATCCACTGTGGCGGTCGACCACGGTATTTCGCACAGCCAATCAACATAGGTCCGAGACACCGAGTATTCCGGAGACTGAACTGGAATTTTGCTCATGCGTTCGAGTTCTCTGCGGGCCTCTTTTTCCACGTCTTCCGGCATCTCGGCCTGGGTGATCTTTTCTTCCAGCTCTGCTACTTCTGTTGTTCTTTGGTCTGCCTGGCCCAGTTCTTTTTGGATGGCCTTGAGTTGTTCGTGCAGAAAATACTCCCGTTGGTTTTTGTCTATGGATTCTCTTACTTCGGTCTGGATCTGGTTTGACAGTTCCAGCACTTCTACCTGTTGTCCCATCAGTTTGGTGAGTCTACTCAGGCGTTTCTTTGCGTCTATGGTTTCCAGCAGTTCTTGTTTATCGGTCAGCTTAGCTGTGACGTTAGCTGCCAGGAAGTCCGCCAAGGCTCCCGGCTCAGAAATGTTATCCAGCACCAGGGCTGCCTCGTCCGGCACGTTGACGCTAAGGTTGATGATTTTGCCAGCCGTTTCCCTCACTGACAGGGTCAGGGCTTCCAGGTCATTGGAATCCTCTACTTTGTCTTCCAGGACCACCACTTGTGCTCTGTGGTAGGGCTCGGTGGTCAGGGGCTTTTTGATAGCCACGCGGGTTAGCCCATGCACTACGATGGACAGATTTCCCTCGGGTACCTTTAGCAGTTTGAGGATTACGCACGCACAGCCCACCGAGTAGAGATCATCGAAGGTCGGATCTTCTACTTGGGCATCTTTTTGAGCAAAGATTCCTACTACTTTTATTTCTGGCAGGATATCGTCCAGCAGTCGTTTGGATTTTTCCCTGCCGATAGTCAGGGGCATTACCGTACCGGGAAAGGCCACCCCGTTGCGGATCGGCAGGATCGCCAGTTCGGTAGGCACCTCCAGACGGATGGTTGTCGCCATTTGCTCTTGCGTTCCTTGGCCCGTACCTTCCGGCTTGATGGCCTTGACTTCGCTGGACTGTTCGTCTTCCGGCTCATTCCAGAATGGCTGCCTGAGTTTGTCTGTTTGGGGGTCCATATTTAGCCCTTGTCCCTATTCAAAATGCCCCCGGCCTATGTGCCAGGGGTTTTTCCTCAAACCTCATGCCCCTGGCCTCCAGCCTCTCTTTAGCGTTTAGGTAGTTCTACCCACAGATATCCATCTTCGTATCGAGCTTCGATTTTGTCTACGGACACGCTTGAGGGGATAGCCACGGACCGGCAAAAGTTTCCGTGATCGATTTCCATCAGATGCACTTTGGATCGGATTTGGGGCCGGGGGCTTTCCCGGCTGCCGGAGATAACCAGCACTTCCTGCCTGACTTCCACGCATATTTCCGGCCGGTTGACTCCTGCCAGATCCATACATACTACGTAGTGGTCTTCGGTTTCGTAGAGATTGGTTGCCGGCTGCCAGGCATCGGGCGGGCAGAACTTGAAGAAGCTATGTTGGCTCATTCGTTTATCAGCTCGTCCGAGGTGCCCGAATAGGCCTGTAACGCTATCTCTGCCATGCACTAAGATCGTCATGCTTGCACTCCCTGACGGCCTTGGGCCATATCCCCTGGATACTTCAGATGTGGCTTTTCTATCAGGCTACCGGCTGGCGGGCATACTGTCAAGTTTCTTAGCTCTTGCCAAGGCCCTTGACCTTTATTCGGTCCCTTGCTAGTATATTCGGTTGTCGGCTTTCAACGCTTGCGATTTGATGTCCTTTTGACCTTAGATATCTACTGACCGGTCCGGGCTTGACGACGTATTTTGGTCTCTGCTGGTCTGCTTGAAGAGGGATTGTCATGCCCGAGAAGCTGTCCCGCCTTATTATCACTTTCCAGGAAGACGTATTGGTTATTGAGTTTACTGATCGCCGGATTGTTGACCACGACGCCATTTGTGAGATTCACGAGCAATTGTCTGCTCTGTTGGCTCAGCGTCCGGGGGTGAGGGTTTTGATTAATTTTTCATCTGTGGAGCATTTATCTTCTTCGGCTCTGGGTTTTTTGGTTTCTTTTGCTAAAAGGCTCAGGGACAGTGGTGGTGAGCTCAAGCTTTGCAGTATTCATCCTCAGATTTACGAAGCTTTTGTTATCACGCGGTTGAATCGGGTGTTTGAGATTCACGATTCTGCGCAGGCTGCTTTGGCAGCCTTTTAACTTTTAATTTTTGTTTTAGGGTTTTTTTCTGTGAGTAGCGACTCCACTTCCCAGAGCTTGACCATTGCTTCGGAGTTGACGGCCGCCCGTCAGGTTGAGCAGTATTTGATGACTAGCTTACGGGAGCGGAGTTGTCCCCAGGATATCCTTTTTGCGGTCAGGTTAGCTCTGGAGGAGGCCCTTTCCAACGCCATTAAGCACGGCAATGGTTTGGATCCCAGCAAGACTGTCACGGTCAAGTTTTCTGTTGGTCCGGATAAGCTTCAGATTGCCATTGCCGATCAGGGTGATGGTTTTAATCCTTTAGCGGTGCCCGACCCTACTACTGACGATCACTTGGAGCAGCCCAACGGTCGGGGTATTATGCTCATGCGGGCTTATATGGATGAGGTCGCTTATAATTCCCGAGGCAACGAGGTTCGCATGGTCAAGTGTATTCGGCCGTCGTCCAGCAAGCAGGCAGGTTGAGTTTATGGAACTTTCTGTCGACAGACAATCTGATATTACTATTATCACCGTTACCGGCTCTGTGGACAGTATCGACAGTGATGCTCTGCGGATTTTTCTTGACGATATTATTGTGGCTGGCCGGACCCGTTTGGTTATCGATTTAATCGCTATGGATTTCATTGTTTCTATGGCTTTGGGCGTATTCGTACAGACTTTTACTCGCCTTCGGGCAGCCGATGGTTTTTTGCGTTTGGCCGCGCCTCAGCCGGCTATTCTGCGGGTAATTAAGACTACGGCCTTGGATCGTCTTCTGCCTATTTACGACTCCTTGGCTCAGGCCCTGGAGTAAGATCGTTTTTTGTACTATTTGATTTGTAGAAGTCGTGAGGATGTTTATTGTGACCACTAATGTTACCATCGATTTGAAGAGTGTTTTTCCCGCCGACAGGATTCTTTTTCCCCTGCAGCAGTCTTCCAAGGACCAGGTCGTCCAGGAACTGGCTGAGGGCTTGGTAGCCACCGGACAGATTGCCCAGAAAGATATGGACAAATTCGTCAAGGAGATCTTGGCCCGCGAGGCCTTGGGCACTACTGCCATCGGCAAAGGCATTGCGATTCCCCACATCCGCACTGATCTGAGTTCTTCTCTGATCGCCCTGTTGGGTTTTTCCAAGGAGGGCATCGATTTCAATTCTCTGGACAAGAAGCCCACCCATGCCGTGTTCATGTTGGCTTCGCCGATGGCCCAGAAGGACCAGCAGATCAGGATTCTGGGTCGCATTGCTGCCGTGGCCAACCACGAGAACTTCTTGAAGTTTCTATTGCAGTGTGAATCCGCCCAGGCTGTGGCCGATTTACTGGAGGAAATCGAAGGCCAGGTCCCTGCTCCTTAGCAGACTGGTTTTTTTGTTATGCAAATAGACCTTCCTCAGCTCATCCGTTCCGTGCCGGATTTTCCCAAGCCAGGGATTATCTTTCGCGATATTACTCCTCTTTTGGCCGACCCTGTCGGTTTGGATCAGTCCGTTGCTCAGTTGTCCGAGCCTTACCGTGATCGCCAGGTTGATCTGGTCGCCGCTATCGAGGCCCGTGGCTTCATTTTCGGTGCTGCGGTAGCCCGCCAGCTCGGTGCTGGCTTCGTCCCTATCCGCAAGCCGGGCAAACTCCCTGCCGCCACCACCAAGGTCTCTTATCAGCTCGAGTACGGCTCAGACTCTATAGAGATTCATACTGACGCCATTTCGCCTGGCCGACGTGTCCTTTTGATCGACGATCTCTTAGCCACTGGCGGCACCATGGCCGCTGCCTGTAAGCTTGTTACCAGCCTGGGCGCTGAGATTGTCGCCCTTGCCTTTGTTATAGAGTTATCCTTCCTGAATGGGCGTGAAAAGCTCGCCGGCCACGACATCCTCTCTCTGATCACCTACGACGCCGAGTAGTTTTTCTTGTATATTTGCCATGTTCGTAGTCCGAATCTTTAACGTATTGTTATTGTGTGTACTTCTAGCTCTGCTGGCTTTTGAAGTTTATACACTCATTGTGTTTTATTCCGAAGGTCGTAGGCCCTTGCCCTCGACTTTTGGGAATTTCCCGCAGGTCACAGCGCTACTGGCCGATGACCAGCCGGGCGAGCGATTCTCTTTCGCCGTTGTGGGTGATACCAAGGGCCACGGCACTTTTGAGGTCATTAAAAAGAGCCTGAGCAGTGAACCTCTGTCATTCATGGTTCTTTTGGGCGATTGCGTTCGGGCGGGCACCCCTGGTTATCACAGCTATTTCCGAGCCGAGTGGAACGAAGACACCCATATTCCTTTTCCCGTATTTTATGTTGTAGGCAATCACGATGTGGATCCGCAGAAATTTCCAATCAGTGAATTTGAAAAGAACTATGGGCCCACTAATTTCTCTTTTGAATATCAGGGTTGCCTGTTCATAGTCTTGAGGGTCATAGGCCAGGAACAGTTGATGGATGAGAGTTGTAGATTCCTGGAGTCTCAATTGTCAGGCCGCGATAACTACCGTAAGGTCTTTGTTTTTATGCACAAACCCCCGCTTGTCTTGTCGAAATCGTTAGGGGAGGGTATGTATCGCCCGCAAGATGTGCTCAGCTTATTTGACAAGTATCGAGTGGATTATGTAATTGCCGGCGATTATCACGGCTATGCTCGGGTTCAGCGCAAGAACACCATCTATATAGTCAGTGGCGGAGGAGGTGCTCATCTGAAAGAGGCCAAATACGGGGCTTTTCACCATGCGGTGGTGATTACCGTAAGCCAGGATTCTGTATCCGAGCGGATACTTTTTGCCGACAGAAGCGAGGAGATAGAAGACGCCTTGGAGCGTTATGCTCTGGGGGAACTCTATCCTTGGATGAAAGAGAATTGCCTTCTGACCGTCGTTTTGAATGTGGTGATTCTGGCCTTCTGCTTCTGGCTGTTGCGTAGCTTTATAAAGTCTCGTCCGTCTTTGGCGCCGAACTGAGACGCTTTCATAAAATCACTTTGAGTAAACTATCCTTGCACCTATTGCAGGCTTGACCGCCACGCGGTAACATACTGGGCGAGGTTCCCGACCAAAGCCATTCTGGTTACGCATTTCAGAAAGGTTTTTCAGGCCATGGATATTACTGACTTTCAGAAGTTCATCTCCACTAAGTACGAAGCCCGCGACCGCCAGCGTGGTACACCGGCTACTTTTATGTGGTTTATCGAGGAGGTCGGCGAGTTGGCTACCGCCTTGGCCGGCGACGATCAGGTCAATAAAGAGGAAGAGTTTGCCGACGTCTTTGCCTGGCTCTGCACCCTGGCCAATATTTCCGACGTTGACTTATCCCGAGCTATCCGTAAATATACTTCCGGAGATTGCCTGGGCCACAAGTGATATTTGTGGGGTAGACTCTATGAACATAAAAGAGCAGTTTCAACAGCGTTTTGCCGCATTTTCTGCTGCTATGGATGACTCACCTAATCGGGACCGGGTCATTTACCATTGCACGCACACTGCTTTGATTTTTATTGCTGTGCTTTTTGTTTTAGCCGGATTATCGCTGGCCGTTTTTCCTGCGATTATCTTGAGTTTGGTCCTCAGTGGCCGGGATGCCTGGCAGGTCCATTTGTCGCGCCTTTGTTCGTTAGCCGGCCTGATTGTTTTGGGTGTTTATATTATTGCTTCGCTTATAGCTTTGCCCTTTGCCGGCTTGACGGGTTCATTTGCCGGTTTATCCAGCTTTTTCACCTTGCTTGTGGTGCTTGGTTCATTGATCCTTTGGTTTGTCTCAGCCGACCGTTTTTATGACGCTGCCTTCCGCCTGCCGCCTGAGGAGAACACCGGACCTTGGTAACGGCCTTGTTACGGCTTTATGTTTAATATTTAGCCCCCGGTTTTACCGGGGGTTTCTTTGTCCCTCAAGCCTCAAGTCTCACGCCTTTCTTCATTCTTGACCTTTACCCCTTTTAGTTGCTATACTTTGGGTGCTGTTTGCCGATAAACCAAATGCCTCAGGTCGTTTTGGAGGACCCATGCGTTCCGCTAGATCTATTAGTCTGCTGTCCGTTCTATTTTTGGTCCTGGCCTCGACACTGGTTATCGGCGAGGACTTGGCTGTAGTCCAGTCTCCTCCGCCGCCGGCTGTAGCATCTGTTCCTGCCGTACTTAGCGGACGGGACCTTCTGCGTCGGGCCCTGGATCTGTTGGAGGTCTACGATTTTCCTCAGGCAGAGTCCTTGTTGATTGACTCTCTGGGTCTGAGTTCTGCCGAGGGTACGAAATTGCGCAGTTGGCTCAGTGATTACCAGCAGTTTTTGGCCGAGAGGCGTGTACAACGTCAAGTCACTTCGCAGGAGCACATTGCCAAAGCCCACACCAAGTTGGCTGCCGGCGAGTTTCAGGATGCCTTGGCCGAGACTTTTCTAGCTGTCCGGGTCAGTCCCGATCCGGATGCTCTTCGGGCCCAGGATTGGCTCACTGAGTTGGTGGATCGCTGTGCTGTCGAGGCCCAGGAGTATATCAGCCAGGGCCAGTACACCAAGGCTGCCATTATTTTCCAGGAAATCAGCTCGATTTTCCCGGACGAGCCGTCTTGGAAGGAGCGTGTTGAGCAGGCCGGCCTGCAGGCTGGCATGGTAGGTGCTTACGGCGAGAATTCTGATTGGCAGCAGAGGTTGCGTGATGTTGACACCCACGATTTCGAGTCTGCCGTGGCCTTGGTGGATAGGTATTACGTCAAGCCGGTGAATCATCGCAAGATGCTCTTGGGTGCGTTGCGGGGTTTACGGACTTTTCTGACCATTGAACGTTTGCAGAAGTCTTTCTCCAGCCTGGCTGACAAGCAGGCTGTGGTTTCTTTACTTGATTCTATTGACGAGCAGATTCAGTCGGCCCGGACAGCCCCCAACATCGATGCTGCGGATGTGATTAGAGTTTATTGGCAGATCATATACTGGAACCGTCAGGGATTGCGTTTGCCTGATGCGGTGCTGGTTGATCTCTTTTCCACTCGGGCCTTTGCCGCGATTGATGATTACACGGAGATGATTTGGCCGGAGCAGCAGGAATGGTTTTCCAGAACCACCATGGGCAGTTTTTCTGGGATTGGTGTTCAGATAAAGCTCAATGTTGCCAAGCAGTTGGAGGTAGTTACTCCATTGGAAGGCACCCCAGCTCTGAAGGCTGGCCTTCAGGCCGCTGATTTGATTGTGGCCGTGGATGGCCGGAGCACTGAGGGTATTAGCATTAACGAGGCCGTTCGTAGGATAACCGGCCGGAAGGGCACTAAGGTTTTGTTGACTATTCGCCGCCCCGGAAGACCCGGTGAGTTCAATGTGTCCATTGTTCGGGACGTTATCAGGATTGATTCTGTGCGTGGCTATGATCGTCTGCCCGGTAACGGCTGGAACTACATAATCGACGACGTCCGCAAGATTGCTTATGTAAGGATTTCCAATTTCACTTCCAATACTTCCCATGAATTGGACCAGGCCATTGATACCAGTCGCAAGCAGGGCGCTCGGGCGTTGATTTTGGATTTACGCTTTGATCCTGGCGGCACTTTGGCTGGTGCCGAGGATGTTTCCGACCGGTTTCTTCCTCCTGGTCGGCTCATTGTTTCCACTAGTGGCCGCCGGGCCAGGAATTATGAAGCCCGGACTGAAAGGCCGGACTCTTGTGCCGGATGGCCGGTGGTGGTTCTAGCCTCGGAGCGTTCAGCCTCTGCTGCTGAGATTGTTGCTGGTGCCTTGCAGGATCACGATCGGGCTTTTGTTGTCGGCGAGCGTACTTTCGGCAAGGGTCTGGTACAGCGTCCGTTGCGGTTGCGTCCCATTTCCAACAGCCAGGTCAGCATAAAGCTCACCACTGCTTATTGGTATTTGCCCAAGGGCCGCAATGTTCAGCGGTCGGATGAGTCCAAGGACTGGGGTGTCTTGCCTGACTTTGCCGTTGATCTGACCTTGGACGAAACCAGGTCTTTGACTTCCCGTTGGGCCAGCGCCGCGATCATTCGTCCTGCTGGTGTTGATTCTCCCGAAGGCTCCGTTGATAATTCTTCTCCCCCTTCCCAAGCGCAGCCCACCGAGTCGGATGTTCCTGAGTCTGATGACGATTCGACTGCTGTCGATGAGCCTGAGCCGGAGCCAAAGGATTTGCCCGACCCGCAGCTTCAGACAGCCCTGTTGGTTGCCCGCCTGGAGTTGCTTGTTGACAGTCATTGATTTTTCTGCTTATTGTTGACGGTTTAGGCAAAAAATTTTTTCCGCTTAACTTGCCTTTGCCCTACCTGCCGGGAATAATAAAAATAGACGTACAAGTCATTTCTCTCAGGTCTTGTTTTGGCAGTTCTGTTGTTCAAGTTTAGCTTTTAGATTCTCATAGCTCAGCGTTGATTGACATCATGTTTTACAGATTATGCAGGGCTGGTTTTGTCCTGTAACGCTGAAGGTTCGCACTCGCGGGCCCGGGAGGATTGAGAGAAGTCTGCACAGCTTGGCACCCTGCCGGATACGCCCCTGCCGGCAGATCGTGATATAGCTGGGGGTCGGCACACGCAATGTGTTCCCGCGTGAGGAGGTCGGCCCTCAGCTTGCTTTTTCCGGTTCCTATCTGTTCTTCCTCACACCTCAGGCCTCAAGCCTTCTTTTATAGGACCTTAGCCTTCCATAGGTGAACAATAATTCCCCCTTTTTGCCTCTAAAGTTTTTCCCCGCCCCTGCCCGATAAATACTCTTGGGCCGTCGTAGTGTCGGCAGTCCTATAGATCCCGAAGTTTAAATCATTATTAGAGTTTTGATGCTGTGAGGACCACATGAGCAAAAGAGAAATCATCGATCGTATCATGGAAATCAATTCTTCTGCCCGACCTGAATTCTTGGCCGAGTTCTCCCAGGAATGCCTTTACGAGTATATGGACCATCTCAATGAGGTTTTGTCCGAGCAGCACGATCCGGCCTTTTTGGAACCGGCCCTGGTCTGAGTCTTGCCTCACCGCCGTCCCGGATTTGTTTAGCCCCCAGGTTTATCCTGGGGGTTCACTTTGATCTTGTTCTATTAGTTTAATTGCTTGGCGCATCTTTTGGGCTTCTTCGATCAGTTTTTCTCTCGACAGCCCTGCTTCGATATGATCCCAAGGCAGAATCTCGCTGTAACTTCGTTCGCGGTTGGCATAGAAGCTCGGATCGATCCGGGTTTGTTCGAAGGCCCGCTCCCACAGTTTTACATCGAATTCTTCGTCCCAGGCGTCGAATCGCGCTCCGTTTTTCCAGGCCCCCTCGATTGCTTTGCTTAATCGCCGATCACCCCTGCCCAGCACCGCCTCCAATACTGAGCGTTCCACGTTGTGAAATTTAATCTGCACCGCTCTATTTTTTCTGCCTTGCTCTGTTCGCAGCATTCGCCGCACCTGATGAAAATACTCCGGTTGTTTTTGTCCCGACCAGGCCATCGGCGTATGCGGCTTGGGTACCAGCCAGGACACAGCCACATTTACTTTCGCAGCCCCGTCGGCTATTTCTCGCCGCAGATTGCTCAGTCGCACAGCCAGCCGGTATATCCCCAGGATATCTTCGGTTTGTTCGCCTTCGAATCCGGCCATGAAGTACAGTTTGATCTGCCGCCAGCCCGCTTTGTAGGCTCCAGCCACTCCCGCCAAGAGGTCCTCTTCGCTTATTCGTTTGTTCACTGCCAGGCGGATCTGCTCGTTAGCCGACTCCAGAGCGATGGTCAGTCCGCTTTTTCTCACTGCCGATATTTTCCCCGGCAAATGTTTTAGCGTCTCGCCCACCCGCAGGCTCGGCAGGGATACGTTTACCTTGGCCTCGGTGAATTCTTCGTTCAGTTTCTCGATCAGCTCCGCCAGCTTCGGATAGTCCGACGTGCTCAGAGAGACCAATGATACCTCGTCATATCCCGTGTTCTTGATGGCTTCGCGGGCCAACTCCACTATTTTATTCACGCTTCGCACCCGCACCGGCCTGCGCGTGTAGCCCGCCTGACAAAAACGGCACTGGTTCGGACAGCCGCGCATGATTTCTACCGCTACCCGTTCGTGTATAATCTGTGTGTTGGCTACCAGGGGTTTTCTTACCGCCGGACAGTTTTGGAAATCATCCACGTGCGCCCTTTTGATTTTTGTTCGCACTTTAGCAGAGCTCGGCTCGAATCTGGCTATTGTGCCATCGTCCGCGTATTGGACCTCGTACAGGCTCGGCACATATAGCCACTCGAATCGATCGGCCATTTCCCGCAACATTTCTTTTCGCGAATGCCCCCGGCCCACGTGCCGGGGGTCTTTTCTCAATTCCCGATACGCTTCGATGAATGCTGGTAGTGTCTCTTCGCCGTCGCCGACGATGAAGGCATCGAAGAATTCCGCCAACGGCTCCGGCGTCTGGGCCACAGGCCCGCCCCCGATTACCAGAGGCTCGTTTTCACTGCGTTTACTTGCTCTAAGAGTTATCCCCGCCAAATCCAGGATAGTCAGCACGTTCGTGCAGCACAGCTCATATTGCAGAGATATTCCCAGGATATCGAAATTCTTGACTGCCTCGCGCGACTCCCACGAGAATAGCTCAAGACCCTTTTCGCGCATTATTTTTTCCGCATCCCGCCGCGGGCAGTACACTCGCTCAGCCGCCGTGTTTGGTATGGCATTGACTATTTCATAGAGTATCGCCAGCCCCAGATGACTCATTCCCACCGGGTAGGCATCGGCAAAGGCCAAGGCCACTTTGACGTCGCATTTGGACAGGTCTTTCTTTACCTGGTTTATTTCCCCGCCTATATATTGTCCCGGCTGTTCTACGAATGGCAACAGCTCTTCACTGATCCGCTTGGCCAAGTCTGCTTCTTTATCTTTTTGATTTTTCATATGTATTTTTGATATTTGACATTTCTTCAGTTATCCTCCCAGCTCCGCCAGCAGCCTCAGATATCCCTTTGCCGCCTGCCGCATCTGGGCCAATTCGATTCGTTCATCGCTTACATGGGCCATGCTCGGCTCACCAGGCCCGAATATCAACGTCGGCACGCCGTGTGCAGCCAGGATGGACGCATCGCTGGCGTAGGTTACCACGCTCGGTTCGATTCTTTCACCCAGGGCCTTGCTCAGGGCCTTTTGGGCCGTCCGCACCAGCGGGTGGCGGGCATCGATCTTGAAGCAGGGCATACAGGCCTCTTGGCTCACTTCTTTGCAGGTGTAATACTTTCCGGTTACTTTCGCCACGGCCACTTCCCCCCTGACTCCTTCTACCAGGCACTCGCTCAGGATTGCGTTTAGTTTGTTTAATAGATCGTCTCGTTCCTCTCCCGGCACGCTCCGCCAGTCCAGCCAGAGCCTGATTTCGCTTGGCACTACGTTGGTGCAGGGCTGATCGCTCTGTATTTTCGTCGGTA
>JAACET010000155.1 GCA_011682385.1 Actinomycetota bacterium
TCAAGCAATCCGGCATCACGGAAGTCGCCAACATCATTGTGGACGACACTATCTTCGACCAGCAATTCATCCATCCGAGTTGGCCTAAAAGACAGCTAAACCGTCCCTACACTCCGCCAGTGGCCGGCCTGAACTTGTGGGAGAACCTGGTCTCGGTGAAAAAGTACGGCCGGACGTCAGACGGTCAGTTGCGGTTGCTCGTTGAGCCGTGGATTTCGTATTTACCCAAAGACAAAAGACCGCCCGACTCATATCGGCAAGTATGGGTCAGCGGCGGACCCGGAGCCGGCCCGGGCTATGCCGGTGGCGTAGACAGCTCTACCGGCGTGGATGATCCGGGCATATTTTTCGGCTCTGTGTTTAAGTCTGTGCTTGCCGGGCAATCCGTCTCGGTGACTGGCGACGTCCTGCGCCGCAGTGTTACCAACGCCCAAGGCCAATTGGATTCTGACGTGGTCGTTCTGGATCAGGCCTCCACCAAACTGACGGACATCATTGGCCGAGCCAACAAACTTAGCCGTGCCCTCTGTGCCGAGAGCCTTTTAAAACGTCTTGGTGTCGGACCCGGCCGAGGCGGAAGCTGGGCCAGCGGAGTTGTAGCGGTAGGCAAATTCCTGACCGACGAGGCCGGGGCTAAAGCGGATCAGTTTGTCATTGATGATGGTTCAGGCTTGAGTCGGAAAGACCGTCTGAGCCCTGCTGTGCTCGTGGCTGTCCTCAAACATATGTACCAGCGTCCCGACGCCGAGGCCTTTCGCAACAGCCTTTCAATTTGGGGCCGTGATGGTACACTGCGGAAGCGGCTGAACAGGTCGGCTTTGGCCGGCAGGGTTTTTGCCAAGACCGGTTACATCAATGGCGTGCGCAGTCTTTCCGGATATGTGCACACCAAACGCGGCCGATGGATTGCCTTTTCCATTCTGATGAACGAGGTTCCGGCCGGCCACGGCGGGCGGTCCTGGCAACTGCGAACGGATATCTGCGAGTTGTTGATTAATTATTGAGGCCAAGTGAAAACGGAAAAAAACTCAAAGGAGTAGGCTATGACTAACGACGAAATCAAGAAAGCTATCTGGAACATTGTGGGCGGCGCAAAGGTCTTTGTTTATACCACTGCAGATGCCCAGGGCAATCCGCATAGTCGATATATGGGTGCCCTGATGATCGAGGATAGCGTCATCTACATGGCTACAGCCAGCTGCGCTCGCAAGGTGCAGCAGATTAAGGGCCATCCAAACGGTGAGTTGCTTTTTGCCTCTGAGGAGTATAAAGAAGTAGCTACTATCAGCGGCGAATCGAATATCGCCGAGTCCTTGGAACTCAAAAAGCAGTTCTGGCAAGCTAACCCCATTTGCAAAGACTACTTCAGCAGTTACGAGGCCCCGGAATTTACTCTGATCGCTTTTGGGCCGACCACCGCTGAATATCTCAATCTGGCCCTTCAGCTTGAGCCCTTTGCCGTATCTTTGCCCTGAGTAATAGCCAAACTCTCGTTTTGAGAGTATAATTCGACTATGGCTACTACCGGGCGAGAGTCGCGTTTTAGGCTGAGCCGGCGCCAGCGGATTAGAAGCAGTCGGCGTTTCTCCCAAGTCTATAACCGCCGGGCCAGTTCCGCTGATGCCCACCTGATTATTTATGCCGCAGCAAATGAGCTTGGTTTTTCACGGCTCGGATTGTCGGTTGGTTGCAAGCACGGTAATGCTGTCCGGCGCAATCGGATTCGCCGGCTCTTACGAGAGGCCTTTCGCCTGAGCCAACATGAGATACCGGCTGGATTTGATTTTGTTTTGATACCACGGGTGGAAGATGAGATCAGCCTGGACGCTTATCGCCGGAGTTTATTAACCTTGGCCGAGCAGGCAGTTCGTCGGGCCGGCAAGCACAGTGAGCAGAGTATATGATGAACATTTCGAGGTGCATAGTCACTTGGCTGGGCAAAACGATGGCTGGGGTTCTTATAATCTCAGCTCGATTCTACCAGTTGAGTATCTCGCCGTTGCTGGGCGCACATTGCCGATATTCACCGAGTTGCAGCGAGTATTTCATTCAATCGGTTCGGCAGCGTGGCCCGCTTGTCGGCGGCTTGGCGGGTCTGTGGCGGGTGTGCCGCTGCCATCCTTTTGCCAGGGGCGGGTACGATCCGGTTGAACCGGGGGAGTAGATGATGGCTTCAAGCTATGTAATCGAATCGCCCGGTTTGAAGTTGGACCTCAGCAAAGGTCCCTTGCTGATGGGTGTGCTCAACGTAACGCCGGACTCTTTTAGTGACGGCGGCGAGCACTGCGATCCTGCTTCCGCTGTGGCTCGGGGCTTGGAGATGATTGCTCAGGGTGCAGACATCATCGACGTCGGCGGCGAATCGACTCGGCCCGGCTCAGCAGGTGTTTCAGCCGATGAGCAAATCCGCCGGGTTATTCCCGTTATCGAAGCATTGGCTCAGGCTGCCGACAAACCGATATCCATTGATACCACCAGCTCGGTTGTAGCCCGCCGAGCCTTGGCTGCCGGAGCCGGCATAGTCAACGATGTAAGTGCCGGCCGAGCTGACGAGCATATGTTTGAGTTGCTGGCGGAAGTCGGCTCACCACTGGTATTGATGCACATGTTGGGCACCCCGGCCGATATGCAGAGCGAGCCGTGCTATGAAGATGTGGTCGGAGAAATAACCGCCTTTCTGGCCCGGGCTGTGGACAAAGCCACTGCTGCCGGAGTGCACCGCGACCGGATAATAATCGATCCCGGCATCGGCTTTGGTAAAACCGTTGAGCATAACCTGGAAATTCTCCGCAGATTTAGTGAGTTGCATTGTCTGGGCCGACCGATTCTGTTGGGTACTTCTCGCAAGAGTTTCATTGGACGCGTTTTGGGCCGGGAATCTCCCAGGGAGCGCCTTTGGGGTACAGCGGCGACGGTAGCCTTGGCGGTGGCTGCCGGGGCCCATCTTCTACGGGTGCACGATATAGCCCAGATGCGCCAGGTAGCTGATATGGCTTACTCGATTGTCTCTCAGCCTCCTTCGGACGCTTCGTAATTGCGGGGACGATTTGAGAAGAAAATGATACTAGATTCGCGGTCAGGATTCGTTAGAATCTAGAATGGTGCAGGACAACTCAATTTTTGGGGTCTCCCGATGGCTGCAAGAGCATTTGTTTTGATGGCCTTGACGGCAGTGTTGGCTGGCGGCTGTAGTCCTGCTACCCAGGCGGCGGATCATTACGCCAACGCTGTTGTGCTGATGGAGGACTTCCAGGTACAGGACGCTCTGGCGGAGTTGGATCGGGCCATCGCCATGGATGACGAGTTGGTCCTGGCCTACTCGGCCAAGGGGGACATACTTCGGCTGGAGGGTCGTTACGACGAAGCCGCTGGAGTTTACGAGAAGGCCGTGGCTTTGGATCCCATGTCTTTCCGTGATAATTTTTCGTTGGGCTTAGTCTATCAGACACTGGAACGCTTGAATGAAGCCGCCAAGGCCTACTATGCGGCTTGTGTGTTGCGGCCAAAGCACTACGAGTCTAATTTCAACCTTAGTTCTTGTTACCTGCAGTTGAATCGGCTCGACGAGGCAGAGAAGTTCTGTCGCCGAGCAATGGAGTTGGACGACTCTCGAGCCGAGACCAAGGTGAATATGGGGGTGATCTACGATCTGCGCAAGAACTACGACGAGGCCATCCAGTCTTATAAGCGGGCTGTTGAGCAGGACCCCAGTCAGCCGCAGGTTTTTGTTAATCTTGGCGGTGTCTATTTGAAGCAGGACAGATACGCTGAGGCCGAGAAGAATCTGCGTCACGCCGTCAAGCTCGATCCGAACCTGGCCATAGCCCGCGAGCGTTTGGGTCTGTGTCTGTACCGTCAGCGGAAGTACGAGACAGCCCTGGCCCAGTACGCCCAGGCCTTGCGTCTGAACCCCGGCAGTGCGGCAGCTCATTTAGGCACTGGTGTAACGCAGATGGCCATCTACTTACAGGATAACTCCCGCACGGAGTTGAAGTCTCAAGCCATCCAGCACTGGCAGCGTTCGCTTCAACTCGATCCGGACCAGCCCAATCTCAAGACTATCCTTCAGAGATATTCCAACCCCGGCTCCGCTCCTGCATCCCTCGGCTCAGAAGGATATCAGAAGGATAAGCCTATTCTCCTCCTCCGCTATGTTTTTCATGCTCGGCCAACCATTGTTCCGTCTTGGCGAGTGCTTCTCGAAAGTCCTTGATATCCATCCATGAGGCCCCCCCAGCTTACTAACGCCACCGTTCCGTCGCCACTCAGACTACTGCCTTGATAGTTCTCCGGCCGCTCGTAGGCCATGATTACGCCTTTGCTTGCCCCTTCCTCAGTAAAACAGTGAGGTAGATATATATAATCAGCAGCCTCAGTGGGAACGCCACTCTTGTCGGTCTTGAGCGGTCCGCGGCCGCTCATAGGGCTGATTAGGTTCTCTGACTCAAGAAGACCTTCTTCGACAAGCGTTGCCAGAGACGGCGCCGGTACACCATCATGTGCAGCAAGATATGAATAAACGGCTTGACCGATCTCACGAAGGTGCTGCATAGATACAACTTGGTTGGTGTACTGCTGCCTGTAGCTGTCCGGCTCTGGTGTCGAACTCTTACATCCCAGGACTAAAACAGAGGCGAACGCTACTGACAAGATAATCATTTGATTCCGCATAGTTAATCCCTCCGTAAATAGACTTTTGAGCCCCACGAAGATCATTCCCCGTCAACCGAATCATAGAGTACCTCAGTCAACTGCTATCGGTCAATTGTTTTCGGACGCATCGCCTTCGAGGCGTAAGAAAAGCCCTTGCCAACCAAGGCTTTGGCCTTATTATATATCATCAGGTTGTTGGCATGTCGTAGCAACTTGTCTGATCTCGGAGAAAGCTATGGCCAAACTCAGAATCGATATTCCCAAAAGAAAGATCGTGGATTTCTGC
>JAACET010000007.1 GCA_011682385.1 Actinomycetota bacterium
TTTAATGTCTTTCGTAGTAGTGCTTTTATCAGTATACGCTATCCCTCAGGCTGTAGTTTGCGATAACTACTTATACCCGAATGGGTTAGCGTATGCTACTTTACTTTTTCATGTACAAATTCTTATGAGGAACCTCATTTTTTTAGCTTTTGCTAAGGCATTTACTGATGAGATTACTGTTCCCCAGCGGTCAGGTCCGAGTAGGTTTCGCGCCGGCGGATGAGCTTTTGCTCGGAACCGTTTACCAGCACCTCGGGCGCCCGTAGCCTGGAGTTGTATTGGCTGGCCATGCTGAAACTGTAAGCGCCAGCCGTGAACACAGCCAAAAGGTCCCCGCGTCTTACCGGCGGCAACAGCCTATCCTTAGCCAGAAAATCACCCGACTCGCATATCCCGCCTACCACATCCGCTTTGATGAGTCCATCCATAGCTGGCTCTGAGGTGCGTTCAGTGGGGACAAAACCCTCCGCTGGCTGCACCGGCCAGATGAAGTGAAAGGCATCGTAAAGGGCCGGCCTAATGAGGTCATTCATAGCCGCATCCACAATCACGAAACGCCGTGGCCCCGATTGCTTCACGTACAACACCCGTGTCAGCAGTACCCCGGCATTGCCGGAGATAAACCGCCCCGGTTCCATAGCGATCCGCAGGTCTTGCCCCGCGAGCATCTCCACCAGTGCCGTTGCGTAGTCTGGAGCCAAAGGAGCGGTATCGCTTTGGTAGTCAGCTCCGAATCCGCCGCCAAGGTCCAGCCACTCGATTTTGTATCCTCGACTGCGCAGGGTTTGGATGAGCCCCAGCATCTTCTTCAGGGCTGTCACGTAAGGATTGATGGTAGTGATCTGTGAGCCTATATGCATGTGCAGACCGACCAGGTTCAGGCCCGGCAGATCGCTGTATTTTTCGAAAAAGGCTACCGCCTCTTCGATGTCCACGCCGAACTTGGTTAGTTTCTTACCGGTCGTTATGTACTTATGCGTTTTCGGGTCCACGTCAGGATTCACCCGCAGCGTAGCAGCAACCTTTCGGCCAAGTCCCTCCGCCAGCCGAGAGATGTTCTCAGCCTCCTCCGCCGACTCCAGCGTGAAAAAGCCGATCCCAGCCTCAATAGCCTCCGATATCTCCTGGTCAGTCTTTCCTACACCGGCGAAAGCCACCTTGGCCGGATCACCACCGGCTTGCAGCACGCGGAACAACTCTCCGCCTGATACTATGTCGAAGCCAGCCCCTGCCTGCTCCAGCAGCCGAAGAATGTGCTTATTCGAATTGGTCTTGACCGAGTAGCAGATCAAAGCCTCCAGTGGGGCAAAGGCCCTGGCTAACTGCTGATAGTGGTGTAAAAAGGTCGCCGAGCTGTAAACGTATGCCGGTGTACCATGCGAGGCAGCTATAGCGTCGAGCCGAACGCCCTCGCAATACAACTGTCCTGATTGGTAATTGAAATAATCCATAGCCACAGGTTAGTGGGCTTGGCTCGAACAGTCAAGGTTCTGCTGTAGCCCAGATGCTAAGCATGATAACACGTTAGGTTTCCACCAAGGGTCCTTCAGCTATTCCGATGGGTTTTATTTCTTCCGGTTCGATCACCCGCATCTTCTTCCACTTGCCGCCCCTATAGCGCAGGTAGAACCCGCAGGCTAAGCTGATTACATAGATAGTTAAAAAGGTAAAGGCCATTCTTATTCCACCGTTGAAGTATTTGATGCCAATGTACACAGGCAATACCATGACGCCCCATGCCAGTGTCCCCGTTAGTACTAGAACGAAACGCGTATCGCCGGCACCTTTAAGGGCGGCCGAGTAAACGAAGACCACCCCTCTGAATAGGCTATAGATGGCCACGAAGACCAGCAGCATTTTTCCCAATTCCAGCATTTCAGTAGGATCTGTGGTACCATCGCGTGCCGTGAACAATCGCAGCAGTGGCTTAGGCAGCAATATAAATACCGTTGCGATCAGACCCATGTAGACCATGACAATCCTTAGGGATTTGCCGGTTGCCCGCTGGGCCAGGTCGGGGCGCTTGCGTCCCAGACATTGACCCACCAGTGTCGAAGTCGCTATGGCTAAGCCGAACATGGGCATAAAGGCCAACATATTGATACTGAAGACAGCATTGTTCGTAGCCCCTTCTGTCTGGCCGATCCTGCCCACAAAAAACACAAAAAAGGTAAATGCGGTTACATCAATACAGAAGTTCAACCCATTTGGTATGCCGTAATACAACAGTCTCTTAAAAAGTTTTTTATCGAATCCGATATTACTGGCTGTGCCAAAATCCTGTCGGTTTTTTTGACTCAGGAATAATGTGGCCAAGATTACCATTGTCAGACCTTGGGAGCTCACCGTGGCCCAGCCAGCCCCGACCAGGCCCCAACGGGGAAATCCCCAATGTCCGAAAATCCAACAGTAGTTTAACACTACGTTAACGGTATTGGCAGCCAGGCTTACCGCCATGACCGTGTACATTCGGCCCCGACCTATATAGAAGCCGTTAAGGACTGCGTTCAATACGACGAAACCACCGCCCAGAACGAGAATACGGAAATAGTTTATCTCCAGCACCCTTACGGGTTCGGCGTGCCGTCCAGCATTCATGATCGGCTCTGCCAGCGGGTATAGTCCCCACATCAGTACCATGGCCACCAAGCTTAAATAGATTCCCTGCCACACAGCCGGACCGATCCGATGTTCTCTGCTTGCCCCATGGTATTGAGCTACGAACGTGCTGACATATCCAGCTGTGCCTGTAAAGAAAGCCAGAGGTACGAAGCTGGCGATTCCCGCCGGCAGACTGGCAGCCAGAGAATCCTGAGAGTACCAGGCCGCGAACATTCGGTCCATGAATCGCATTACGCTCATACTGCCGGTACTAAGGATCATTGGTCCAGCCAGGCGCAGTACGTGCCGATAGCCACCATCCAACTTCGTGTTCATTTCATCTAGCATTTTTTGCTACTGCTGTATGAAGGGCAGGAACAGCACGATGAGGTCGTAGACGATATGAGCGCCGACGGTAATGCCGAATCCTCGAAGAACGTACAGGCCGCTGAAATACACACCGCCCAGAAAGTAAAAACTGAAGCGAGGCCAATCGAAGGGCACCGGCTCGGGCCCGAAGTAAAAGTGATATACGCCGAACAGCAGAGCCGACGCCGACGCCGCGAACAGCAGAGCATATTCTTTGGAAAGACTGCCGACTTTCGTCAGCAGCAGGGCCATGAGTGAAATCATACCCAGCCTGAAAAGCAATTCTTCGTATATGCCGGCCCCTATCATCAGTACAGCTTGCCCCGGCAAGGTCTGGGCGGTATTTGTGCTGATACCGGATGGCATTGTAGCTGCATTCGGGCCGGCCGATCCTAGAACAAAGCCCAGTACCAGCACCGGCCAAGCGAATAGAAAGCTCTCGATGGCCATGCCCAATATCGTCCTGGCTCGGACCTGCCAGGGATATCCCTTTACCCAATGCCAGATTAGAAGGCTCCCGATGACCAAAAACCCCGGCAGATAGAAGGCGTTGAAGCCCAGAAGGCTCAGAATGCCTCTTAGTATGCCGAACGCAGCGTTGATCAGGGGCTCACCGCCGGGGCAGTAGATTGCGAAGATCAGCACTCCGACCTGGTGCAGCACAATGATCGGCAGCAGGAAGACCAGGCAGTTCAACGGCCGGGTAGTGGCGGTGATATACCCTGTCTTTTCGGGCCAGTCTCGCTTAGGTCTGGACTTTGATAGTTCAACCATATCGGATTCTGCTTAAATTACCGTCAAAACGCGCCATTCATCCGATTTCTACCGAGCAGACAATTTACCAGAATAGCCGGCAAGGTTCTTACAAAAAAATCTCACTTGGCGTAAAATGATTCGGACCCTTTGGTCGAGTGCCTGTATATTCGCCTCGGACGCGATGAGCGGATATTGCGTCATTTTTGGGAGTGCAAAACCATGAGAAAGACCTTCTGTTTTCTGGCTTTGGTCGCAACTGTAGCCCTGCTGGCCGGAAGGGCCTGGGCGGATCAGCCTCAGACACGCCTGCTGCAGCTCTACGTTATTGATGGCGGCTGGATTGTTTGGTGTATCCTTGTTCCCCTTAGTGTGGTCACCATCGTCTTGGCTATCGGCAATCTGCTTAGCATTCGAGCCACCGCGCTGATTCCGGAAATCGAGCACAAGCAGCTCCAGGCCCTATTGACGTCCGGCCAGGGCAGACGGGCACAGGAGTTTCTAGCCGACAGGGATAGCTTCTTAGCCGATGTAGTCGCCGCGGGCCTGCGACACGCCGCCGGGGGAACCTCGGCAGCCGTTCATGCAGCCGAGGAAATCGCTGAGCAGCGAACGGTGAAGCTTTTCCGTAAGGTCGAGATACTTAATGTCATCGGCAATATAGCCCCTATGATTGGATTGTTTGGCACAGTCTACGGAATGATCATGTCTTTCCAGCAAATGGCTGCAGCCGCAGTGACCCAACGTCCCGTAGAGGTGGCGGCAGAAGGCATTCGGACAGCCTTGGTGACTACGTTCTGGGGGCTGCTCGTGGGCATACCTGCTCTGTGTGTTTATGCCTTATTCCGCAACAAGATTGAAGCCTTGGCCAGCAACGGAATGCTCCAGGCCGAGGAATTACTTGAAGGCTATCAACTGGCTATCGAGCGTGCCAACGCCGCAGCCAAGCCTAAGGAGTAGCCGTCATGCGCGGACACTTTCGGCGCGGCCCCCCCCGAAGCCTGCTCATCAATCTTACTCCGATGATCGATGTAGTTTTTCTACTTCTGATCTTCTTTGTATTGATAGCACAGTTCAGCTCGCGTCAGCGTGCCCAGGTCCAATTGCCCAGACCCCAACCCAGTGCCGCCAAATATCTTTACAGCTCGGATGTCCTGACCATAACAGTAATCTGTGACCAGCAGGGAACGCTATCAGCCTATCAAATCGAGGGCCGGGAAATCGGTCCCGAGCAAATAGACGTATTGGCTCATGCGTTAGCGGTTCGATACAAGGCCAACCCGCAAGTAGAGGTAAATCTTCGTGCCGACCGACGAGCTGATGGAAAGGTCATAGAGGCCCTGATGGCTGCTTGTGCTCGAACGGGAATTCGTCACGTTAACCTTGTGGCTGCTATGCCGCAGGAATAGCTCCTAAGCATATGGCTCAAAAGCAACACATTCCCCAGCTGCAACGATCGGTTGAATACCGCAGCAGATTCCGCCAATTACTCCGCTCTGCCCACAAAGGCCCGAGAGGGCTGCGGGGGGCGTCCTGGACGGGAATGATTGATGTGGTTTTTAATTTGCTTATTTTTTTCGTGGTTATTACCACCGCATCGCAGCGGGAGGGATTTTTACCCGGTGATCTGCCTGCCCAGGCCTGGAATCAGACCAGTACGGATGTGCCTGCTCTGCCCATTCGGGTGAGCATCTATGCCGGCAATAGCTTTGACGACTGCCAGCTCGAACTCGTCGGCTCGGAGCGAAGCCCCGATACTTTTAGGCAGTTGTACGAAATCCTTTCGGATATGCACGTCAGTGGGTCAGGGCTCTATGAGGCGGACAATCCTGTGGTTCTCAGCCTGGGGGCCGGCGTCAGCGTAGATCAGATGGTCAATACTTATAACGCAGTCGTGTTGGCAGGTTTTACCAATATTCAATTTGTCAGGAGCAGGTGATAAACGTGGGTTTCAAGTACATGCTTGTTGTTGCTCTGATTCTGATCGGCACTGTATCCGTCCAGGCTGATTCGGATGTCCAGGAATCGCTCGGGCGGATAGAGCAGCTTTGGGGCCAATACAGGGATACCCAACAGAGCCCTGCCCATCGTGCTAAGGCCCTTGAGGATATTATCGCAACCTATCAGCTTATTCTGGATCAAGATGCGCCCTCTTCAGCCACCGTTCGTGAGATACTTGACGGCGAAATCAAATGGCGTCTGGCTTTGGCTAATGCATTGGTCATCGAGCGGACTATCCAGGCTCGGCTCGCTGTAGAGGAATTGGGTTTGGCCGGCGCCTGGGCCGCCGATCTGGGCAGCACCATCAGCCGAGCTGAAAAGGTCCTGACCCAAACGACGGCACGGCTCGACCAGATCATTCGACACATGCGGGCCGACGGGCAATTTGAACGCAATTACGTGGTCACCGGCCTATATCTTCGAGCCACCCAAGCCAAGTTTGCCGTGGACTACTACCGCGGATGGACTTCTTTTTACCGGGCCTTGTTGACCACAGATCGCCCGAAGCGCAGCGAACTGCTGCAATCTACCATCGAGTATCTGCGTGCTTGTTGTGCCGAGCAGCCCGGCGAACCCCCAGCCGTCCAGTCTGATGGCCTCGGCGTTCGGCCGGTGTTTCGTAGCCGGGCTGTATTGCTGATGGTAAAAGCCTTGCGCTATTCGGGCCGACTCGGTGAGGCCGACAGACTTTTGGCCTGGTTGGAACGCCAAAGCCTGGACGAACAGATGGCTTATGAAGCAGCCCTGCAGCGTTGCCGACTTTTGCGAGATCAAGGTTACTATGATACTGCTCTTATGGGATTGGCTCAGTTGCGTTCCTGGTGTAATAAGAAACAGACCGCCAAACAGGCGTCTGTCCAATTGACCTTAGCCTATGTGGAATGCACCATTCGATCAGCCCAGGCCCGCACAGCCGCCGATAGGGCGGACCTTGCCGCCGCCGGCGAGCTTAGCCGCAAGAGACTCCAGCCCTTGGCCAAGATATTTCAGGCCCACAGCAGTGACCAGGTAAGATCCATCATCTATGAACAGATCTACCGGACCAGGCTGGCTGACGGTTATGGCCAATCCTGGGACGAGCTGGATTCGCTGGAGGTGCTGGCTATGGGGGTGGCTTCGGCTCGGGAGGGGGACATTAGTGCCGCTATGAAACATTTTGACACTCTGTTGTCTCGGACCGATCCCGAAAGCCGCAAGTTATATCCTGAGATCTTTTGGCAGGCCGGCATAGCTGCGCGTGACAGTGATCCCCTGTTGGCTTGCGAATATCTGGGGCGGTTGGTGGACAGTTTTCCGGACTCACCACAGTCCCGGACGGCTGTGCTGTTAGCTGTGCAGGTTGCAGCCCGGTTCCGGGCAGAAAATCCTGATGAGCCGACTGCCGAAGATACCTGTTTCACAGCCCTGCAACGGCTAATGACCAAATACCCCAACAGCAGCCAGGCCCAGAACTGGCGATTCTATTGGGCTGATCTGCTCCGCAGCCGGGCCGACTTCAGCAGTGCCGCTGAACAGTTCGCCCTTGTTCCCAAAGACGATTCCCAATATGTCGCCGCTCGTTATTACCAACTCGAATGTCAGAGACAATTACTGGACAATTCCCCCACCGATCCAGCCGCCGGTAAGGACGTCAAGCTCGCCCATTTGGCCAGAGAATTCTTGAATCTGGACCGCTATGTTCTCGACCCTGCTACTCCTGCCGGGAATCGCGATAAAAAGTCTCGCAGCTATGGGGCCAGGGCCAGATTGACGGCCGCCGGAATATTCTGCACGGACCTGAAGCAGATCGAGATGGGCCTGATGCTCTTGGGCACTCTTTCGTCTGATTATGCCGATCAAGATGAAATTCTTAGTCAGGCCCTGCGCTATCGAATTGTGGCTCTGGCCAAGCTTGGTCGGCTAAATGAGGTTGTAGATTTGACGCTTCCCCTTTTGCGTGACGGTGCGACTGACTCAGCCAAGGTTGCCGACGCCATTCTGCTGCGCATACGTGAAAAATTTGCTGACTCAGACTCGCCTGCCTCTTCGGATCAGGATAAGCAGTTAGCCGATAGCTGGACTCGATTGGCCGGAGCCCGGTTGGACTTAGTGAAAAAGTCTGATTTATCCAGCGAGCAGAAAAACCGGGAATTACTAATCTCCCAGGATATGTTAGGCCGAGCCCTGTTTGCAGCCGGAAAGCTCCAGGAAGCTCTGGATACATTTAGTAATCTGAACCGAATCGCCCCCAACTCAGCCGAGTATATTCGCATGAGCGGGAAAATCCTCTTAGCTCAGAAAGAATACGATGCCGCCAGCCAGCAATGGCTTCGCCTCATTCATGGCCTGAAAGCCAATTCGCCCGAGTGGTTTGAGGCTTGGTATTATGCCCTGCGTACCAATTTCCAAGCCGGTGGCGATCGTGAGCAGATCATTCGTCGCATCAAGCAGTTGCAATCTCTGGACCCCACTATGGGTTCCGAAGAAACTCGCTCGCGTTTTGAAACCTTCTTGGCCGAGTTATCCACCCCCACTGACTGATTTTTCTACGGTGCGTTAATCACCCAACCCCAGCTTCCTCATCTTGCTTTGTAGCGTTGTCCGTGGCAAGTTTAGCAGTTTGGCAGCCTTTATCTGTGAGCCGTCAGCCAAGCGCAGAGCCCAGCGTATGACCTGACCCTGGACGGCATTTGTAAGCTCACTCAGATCCACTCTCCCTTGGCCGGGCAGATTCAGACTGAACAACTCTTGAGCTGGCGGCCGATGCGTAATCTCCGGCGGTAAATGAGCAACGCTCAGCCGACCGGCTGAGCAGAAGGCCACACTGGCCTCGATTACGTTCTCCAGTTCACGGATATTCCCCGGCCAATCATGCTGCACAAGATAATGCAGAGCCTCCGGATCAACCTTAGGAGGCTTCTTGCCTTGCCGGGCGGCATAATGGTTCACAAAGTGCTCCACCAGCAGTGGAAGATCCTCTTTTCGTTTAGCCAATGGCGGTAGTTCGATACGCACCACGTTCATCCGGAAGAACAAATCAGATCGGAACCGCCCAGCCTCAACCAACTGCTGCAGATCAGTTTTGCAGGCACAGATTATTCGGCACTGCACGTCGATTTCCACTTCACCTCCGACGCGGAGAAGCTTTCGTTCCTGCAGTACCCGCAGCAGTTTCGTCTGCAATTCCAGAGGAATGTCATCTACATCATCCAAGAACAGCGTGCCGCTGGCCGCAGCCTCAAATCGTCCGACCTTCCGCCGATAGGCCCCGGTAAAGGCTCCGCGCTCGTGCCCGAACAGCTCGCTCTCCAACAACTGTGGCGAAAGGGCTACGCAGCTGACCGGCACGAAAGGCAGGGCCCGCCGGACAGACTGAAAATGAATCGCTCTGGCCAATAGCTCCTTGCCCGTACCGGTCGACCCCTGAATCAGCACCGTAGTGTCCAGGTCTTTGACTACCTCTGCCACGTCGAAGATTTCCTGCATTCGTTTGCTGTGGCCGATGACGTTACCCAGTCTGAAGCGGCGCTCGGCATCTTTCTGCAGCCGATCCCGATCTGCTCGCAACTGCCGTGTTTCGAATAGCCGTTCGATTTTCACCAGAAGTTCATCGACGCAGATCGGTTTAGGCAGATAGTCAGCCGCCCCCAGTTTCATAGCTGCCACTGCGTCGGACACCGTAGCGTAGGCGGTCATGACTATTACCGAAACTGATTCATCCAGATGCTTTAGCTGTTTTAGAAAATCGATGCCGTCCGTACCCGGCAAGCGTACGTCTGTTATTATTACCTGCGGCACCAATGAGGCCAGCTCCTGGAGTGCTTGATCTGCCGAGGCGAAGCCGGCCACGGAATAGCCGGCCTCTGTCAGCCGTTCGCTCAACGACGCTGTTACAATCGGATCGTCTTCTACCAGTACAACTGTTTTGTTTTTGCTCATCTTGCTCACTTATTTTCTTTGCCCGACTCATAGCGAGGCAGCGTAACCGTGAATATCGAGCCTCCGCCCGGCCTGGGATTCAGCGATATTGTCCCTCTGTGTTCTGCTATCATATTGGCACTGATGCTCAAGCCCAGGCCCGTACCCTTACCGTCGGATTTGGTGGTGAAGAAGGGGTCGAATATTTTTTCACGCAGGTGCCCCGGAACTCCACAGCCGTTATCTGCAATGTTCAACACTACCGTTTGATCATTATCCAAAGTCATCGTAAGATCAATCTGGCCGTCCCTCCTGCCGACGAGACTGTCCAAGGCGTTATTCAGTAGATTAATAATCGTCTGCGAGATGGCGTGTGAGTCTGCATATACCCGCACGTCGGGTGCTTCGATAGAGCTGTTAATCCGCGCCTGTTGCAGCCGAGCCCGGGGACGAAGGAATTCTATCGATTGAAATACCACATCTGCCAGCCGCACCGATTGCCGTTTAGCCGGCGCTCGCTGGCCAAAGGTCAATACTCTCTGCACCGAGGACTGGATACGTTCCAGGCCCTGCATGATTAGCGGCAAAAACCTGTTGATCTTTTCCCAATTGCCCGGATTGTCCCGGATAATGCGTACCGACTCCATTATACCCCCCAGCGGGTTGTTGATCTCGTGAGCCACAGCCGCTGCCAGCTCGCCCAGGATAGCCATTTTCTCTGCTCGGATCATATGCCCGCAAGAGTCCCCTTGTTGCTCTTGATCTTCCAGCAGTACTGCCGTGCCTGCATAGTTTCCCGAGCCGTCTATAGACCGTGAGAAATGGACGCTCAACTTAGCGTTCTGAAGGTTGCATCTGCCCGTCAGTGGCGATTCGATTCCATTCCGTAGAGCATCGATTGCCAGAATGGTTACTGCTGAAAAATCCCCGGACAGTTTTCTGATGGTTTGACCCAGCAGCTTATCCGCCGGCCCATCCAACAGTTCTACAGCCCGCGAATTGACGTATGCCAGCCGATCCTCAGCATCCAGCAGTACTACACCGTGCCTGCAATGATCCAGCAGCGACACAAGCTCAGATTTATCCTTAACGGGACTCATTGAAGCTTGACGGTGTTGGGAATGAGTTTTGGCCTTCTTCAATGTACTGCTCCGATTTCCTGCTAGGGAACATTAACCATGAGAGCGGAGAAACTTTTCCAAATGAGTCACAATCTCCGCCGGCTGCGTGGACTTGTCCAAAAAGCCCTCAGCTGGGCAGTAACCATTTTCACCTAGTTTGTTCTTCAGGCCCAAACTGAAGCGCTCGTCTACACAACTAAGCAGAAACACTGGTACAGAATCGAACCGCCCATCCGCTTTGAGATTTCTACACCAGCGTAACCCGCCATCGGGCTCAGCTAACATAATCTCCAACAGAATTAGGTCGATTTCTTCTTTATCCAGGATTGCCTGAGCTTGTCTCTCTGATTTTGCCCATAGGACCCGGCCAAGTTTCGCTTCCAAGAATGGCTTCAACGAGACCACATAGTCGGTATCTTTGTCTACTATTAATATTCGCCACTGTCTGCGAGCCATTGTTCATTATCCAACGGGAAAGATCTGCTGAACCGGCGGGCCGCTAGCTTTGCGACAATAGTGCCTCGGCAATCGGTGATACGTACTTCCGCTGCTCGGCCGTATCCAGCCAACAAGAGCGCCCTTCCAGATCCGCCTTGGCAATATCCGGATCGTACGGCAAGGTACCCAGGATCGGCACGTCGTTCAATGATGCCGCCAGTGAGTCTATATCCAGCCCTTCGGTGACTTTGTTTATGACAGCCCCTACCTTGGTAATACCAATCTGCGCAGCAAGTCGTTTGACGTTTAGTGCGGTTTGAATGCTGCGTTGGCCGGGCTCAACCACCATGATCATTGTGGACACTGCTTGGGCTGTAGCTCGGCCCAGGTGTTCCACGCCGGCCTCCATGTCCAGGATTACGATCTGCTCGGGAGTCAACAGCAGATGTGTGACCAGCGCCTTCAGCAAGGCGCTTTCCGGACAGATGCAGCCCGCCCCGCCCGTGGATGTACCGCCAAGCACTAACAAGCGGATGCCGTCCATGCGATGGCTGAATCGTTCGGGGATGTCGTCGACTTTGGGGTTAAGTTTGAAATAACTCCCGTAGCCTGCTTTGGCGTCTGTACGGTCCAGGATGAACTGGCGCATGTCGGATATCGGCGTGATCGTCTTTTCGCTGGATAGCCCCAGCGCTCCAGCCAGATTTGCGTCAGGATCAGCGTCTACCGCAATGATATCCTTTCCCTGCTCAGCCCAGAACCTGGCCAATAGGGCCGCAAGTGTCGTTTTACCTGTTCCGCCTTTGCCGGAAATTGCCAGCTTCATACTCTGTATCCTTTTGTTTTATCTAGTGATAGCTCAGCCTGATTTCAATTTGTATGAACTTACTATATCCAGCTTACCAGGAGAAAGCAATCATTTTGCCGAAAAAACGGCACCGGCCCGGCTACGGATGACTGCTTTTCGTGACATATATCAGTAAGTTGTTTGTAATCAAGATGTTGCAGTTGAATAGAATTAGCCGATTATCCGGCATATGAGCTACATTAGTCCGTTGTACGCTCATGAAGTGGCCCAGTGATCGGCATTTTCGGTCTCCGTGAGCCATATTTCATGGTGAATACAGCGGCACGATTTTTGCTTATTATAGGGCGGGGACGGGCTGTCTATCTATAGAAGTTCGGCCCCGCGAAAGTTGTTTGGGATATCACTAGTAGAAGAATCTCCTGCAGTCATAGGAGTCCATAACATGAGCTCAAAAGATAAGAATATCAGTATCGACCCTGCCAGCGAGCAAATGTTGCGATCAGAGGCGACTCAGGATCTTGAGCTCACTTGGGATCGCTACCAGGCCATGCAGCCGCAGTGCGGTTACGGGCAATTGGGTGTGTGCTGTAAGATCTGCGCGATGGGCCCCTGCCGGATCGATCCATTCGGGAATGGTCCGCAAAAGGGAGTATGTGGTGCGACTGCGGACATTATCGCAGCCCGGAATCTGGCGAGGATGATTGCCGCGGGAACCGCAGCCCACTCGGATCACGGTCGAGATACTGTCCACGCTTTGCTCTCTGCAGCCAGCGATCCTAATAGCGACTACAAGGTTACCGATGGGAAGAAGGTTCGGGCCTTGGCCCAGGAGTGGGGCGTTGATATCCAGGGCAAGAGCAAGGAAGAGTTGGCCAAAGAGGTGGCTGAGATGTCTTTTGCAGAGTTCGGCCAGCAGCACGGCGAGTTGAAGTTCGCCCAGCGAGCTCCCGAAGAGCAGAAGAATCGTTGGCGGGAAAATGGCGTCATGCCCCGGGGAATCGACCGGGAGGTCGTGGAACTGATGCACCGCACAACCATGGGTGTAGACAGTGATTTCAAGAGTATCATCGGGCAGGGCATACGGGCGTCGTTAGCTGACGGCTGGGGTGGTTCAATGATAGCCACGGAACTTTCGGACATACTTTTCGGCAGGCCCAACCCAATCAAGTCAACCGTGAACCTTGGGATTCTGAAGGCCGACGAAGTGAATATCCTGGTGCACGGGCACGAGCCGACGCTTTCGGAGATGCTGGTAGCCGCCACCCAGGACCCGGAGATGATCAAGCTGGCCAAGAGTAAAGGAGCAGAGGGTATCACTTTGGCGGGCATCTGCTGTACAGCTAATGAAATATTGATGCGGCACGGCGTTCCCATAGCCGGAAACTTCCTGCAGCAGGAATTGGCCCTGGCCACAGGGGCCGTCGATGCCATGATCGTGGACGTACAGTGCGTCATGCCTGCGTTGGGTGAGTTGGCCAAACGCTTCCACACCAAGCTGATTTCCACCAGCCCCAAGGCCAAGGTACCCTTTGCCAACCACATAGAGTTTGATGAATCCAAGGCTTTGGATATAGCCAAGCAGATTATCAGAGAGGCTATAGAAAACTTCCCCAACCGCAAGGGCAAATCGACCTGTATTCCGGATATACGCGAAAACATGGTAGCCGGCTTTACCGCCGAGAGCGTGTTTGAATTTCTTGGCGGACATTATAGACCGTCCTATCGTCCGCTGAACGAGGGGATCATAACAGGTCGGCTGCGGGGGGCTGCGGCCATCGTGGGCTGCAACAACCCTAGAATAACACACGACTACGGCCATGTTACCATGACCAAAGAGCTGTTGGCTAACGACGTGCTGGTGGTAACCACCGGCTGCACAGCTATTGCCGACGCCAAGGCGGGACTGCTCAATTCGGGAGAGGCTCTAAAGTACTGCGGCAAGGGTTTAAAGGAAATATGCGAAGCGGTGGGTATTCCTCCCGTGCTGCACCTGGGAGCCTGCGTGGATATTAGCCGGGTTCTGACGATCCTGTGCAACATTCTGGATCAGGGCGGACTGGGGGTGGGCATATCCGATTTGCCGGCCGCCGGAGCCGCTCCGGAATGGATGAGCGAAAAAGCTGTGGCCATCGGTTTCTATGTCGTAGCGTCGGGCGTTTATACCGTACTGGGACAAGCCTTGCCGGTAGAAGGGGCCAAGGAACTGACCCAGTACCTCTGCGAAGATATAGAGGATGTTTATGGGGGCAAGTTTGCCTTTGAACCCGACCCCATCGAAGGTGCTCATTTGATCTTGGATCACATTGACCGTAAGCGCAGCGATCTGAAGTTATCTCCGGTCTTGTATCCGGTGCCTTACGCTCCCAAGACGGTGGCTGAAGCAGCCGCAGCTTCATAACCATTTGAGGAATTGCCATGAAAGGCAGTATATTCGTTCAAATAAAGAAGTGCCTGTCCTGCCATTCCTGCGAGTTGGCCTGTGCTGTTGAGCACTCAGCTTCCAAGGATTTGGTTCGGGCCATTCACGAAGATCCGCCGCCTGCACCTCGCGTTCGTCTCGAGCAGGTGGAAGGCGCATCTATTCCCTTGCAGTGTCGTCATTGCGAGGATGCGCCTTGTGTTGCCGTTTGTCCTTGTGGAGCCATCGAAAAGCTCGGCCCCGAGCAGGCGGTGATCATTCACGAGGACAAGTGCATTGGCTGTAAGTTCTGCATTGCTGTCTGTCCTTTCGGCGTGGTGGAGTTGCGCAAGGATGGCAGAGTTGCCCTCAAGTGTGATCTTTGCCTTAGCCGCACTGAAGAGGGTTTACTGCCGGCCTGTGTTACTGCTTGTCCCAGCGGGGCTCTATGTTTTCTGACCGCTGAGGAGCTAAGCAAACAGAAACGCAGGATTGCCGCTAAGAGGGAGCATCAGGCAGCCCAGGCCGCCGATGCCCAGGAGGAAGAAGCCTAACCTAAGACTGTCCGCGCTGCCGAGTTCGGCCACAGCAACTTGTCGGGCTCGGCAGATCTTTACGGCCGTGTTTTCTATGTCAGCAAGGTTGTCTTATGTCGAGTGAACAGCTCTCAAGTGTTGAGGAAATTGATCTAGCAGCAGCCAGGCGGATTGCCGCTGAGCATCGAGCCAAAGGTAGTTCCTTGGTCACTGTTCTGCAGGATGTGCAGACCGAATATGGTTACTTGTCGCGGGAAGTACTTGAGGTAGTGGCTGAGCAGATGCAGGTACCTCTATCGCAAGCCTATGGCCTGGCTACCTTTTATACGTCTTTCAGCCTACAGCCTCGCGGTAGGTATCACATATCCGTTTGCATGGGTACAGCGTGCCACGTTCGAGGCGCAGCCAATGTGTTGGGAAAATTAGAAAGGGATTTGGGAATCAAGGCCGGGCAGACCACTGCGGATCTAAAACACAGCTTAGAATCGGTCAATTGTTTAGGGGCTTGTGCAGCTGGGCCCATCGTGGTGATCAATGGTGTTCAGCACGGCAAAGTTGACAGCCGGAAGGTGAATGAAATCTTACGCGAATTAGACTAGTCAGATTTTGCTAATGGATGACCTCTGATTAATGAGTACTGTAGCATCCGAAAAACTAACCGGTTTTGCAGATCTTGATGCCCTGCGAAGCTCGATTCAAGCACAACGGGAAAAGATTGAAACCACGGTAGTGCTCTGTGGAGGACCGGGTTGTCAGGCCTACGGCTGTAAAGCGGTGATCGAGGCCTTTAGGGAAGCGCTGGATGACGAAGGCCTCGAAGAAAGCGTACAGCTTCGGGTCACCGGCTGTCACGGTTTTTGCGAGCGGGGCCCATTGGTAGTAATTCGTCCTGCCGGGACTTTCTATCAGGGCGTAACCGCTGAAGATGTGCCGGAAATCATCCAGAAGACACTCAAGAATAATCAATTGCTTGATCGCTTGCTTTACGTCAACGCTCAAACTTCTCAGAAGGTCCAGACAGAGAAAGAAGTCGATTTCTATGCCTATCAGCAGCGTATCATCTCCGGGGCTAACGAAGAGATTGATCCGGAATGTATCGAAGATTACTTAGCCGTTGGCGGCTATTCAGCCCTGGCTAAGGCGCTAAGCCAGATGAAGCCGGATCAGATTATCGAGCAGATTACCGAGTCCGGCCTGCGAGGCCGAGGCGGCGGAGGCTTTCTTACCGGACGCAAGTGGCAGTCCTGTAGGAATGCTCAAGGCCAACCAAAGTATGTGCTTTGTAATGGTGATGAGGGTGATCCCGGAGCCTTTATGGACAGAACTATCATGGAGGGTAATCCGCACTCTGTGTTGGAGGGAATGTGTATCGGGGCCTATGCCATCGGTTCGAATCAGGGATACATCTATGTGCGGGATGAGTATCCGTTGGCAGTGGAAAATTTAGGCATTGCCATCCAGCAGGCCCGCGAGTTGGGTCTCTTGGGTGAAAATATCTTAGGCAGTGGCTTTGATTTTGATATTCGCATCAATCGCGGAGCAGGTGCCTTTGTTTGTGGCGAATCGACAGCCCTGATGGCTTCCATTGAAGGCAAGATCGGCGATCCGCGAGCCAAGTATATTCATACCACCGACGTGGGATTATTCGGCAAGCCTTCCAATCTTAATAACGTAGAAACCTGGGCCAACGTCCCCCAGATTATTAATCGCGGCCCTGACTGGTTCAGTTCGCTGGGCACTGAGCACAGCAAAGGTACCAAAGTCTTTTCCTTGGTCGGTAAGATCAACAACACCGGCCTGGTGGAAGTGCCTATGGGCATAATCCTCAGGGACATCATTTTCAAGATCGGCGGCGGCATACCCAACGGCAAAAAGTTCAAGGCTGTGCAGATTGGCGGTCCGTCCGGCGGTTGCATCCCGGAGACTCTGCTGGATACGCCGGTGGACTATGAACAGCTCACCGACTTGGGAGCGATGATGGGTTCCGGTGGCCTGATCGTCATGGACCAGGACACCTGCATGGTCGATATCGCCCGCTATTTTATGAATTTCCTCTGCGAGGAGTCTTGCGGCAAATGCACCCCCTGCAGGGAAGGCACTAAAATCATGTTGGATATTCTTACCAGGATTTGCCAGGGACAGGGCACACCGGAAGATATGGAGCAGTTGGAAACTCTGGGCGAAGATGTTCAGACGGCCTCGTTGTGTGGCTTGGGAACATCCGCTCCTAATCCTGTGCTTTCGACTTTGCGTTATTTCCGCGATGAGTACGAAGCCCACGTGAAAGATAAACGCTGTCCCGCCGGTGTTTGCCGGGAGTTGATAAGTTTCAGTGTTACGCCGGAGGCCTGTACATCCTGCAGCCTCTGCGTCAAGGCCTGTCCGGTTGAGGCCATCAGTGGCGGAACCAGAAAAGGCAAGGGCAAAGAACGGACCAAGGTACCGGCTGTTATTGATCAGGATAAATGTATCAAGTGTCGGGCATGTTACGAGGCCTGTAAGTTCAATGCGGTAGCAGTATCGTGAGTGAAGAAACTACAAACAGCACTGTGAAGCTCTCCATCGACGGCCAAGAGATCACCGTCGAAGCTGGCACCACTGTTCTGGAGGCTGCCCGCCGAATAGGTATTGACATACCAGCCTTGTGTTACCATCCGGTGCTTGGAGGAGCTGGCGCCTGTCGGGTATGCCTGGTGGAGGTCGTAGCCTGGGGCCGGCGAAGGATGGTTACCAGTTGTGTTTATCCAGCCCGCGAGGGCTTGGAAGTATATACCAATACTGAGAAGGTATTGCGCTCTCGCCGAGCGGTGATCGCTATGTTGCTGGCTAAAGCACCGGCGGCCAAGGTGGTTCAGGAGTTGGCCAAGAAGTATGGCTCAACTGAACCGGCTTATGAGCCGTCCGACCCTGAGGCCCGCTGCATACTTTGCGGCCAGTGTGTGCGAACCTGTAACGAGCTCATAAAGGTCGGGGCTGTGAATTTCGCCCATCGTGGCCAGGAAAGGAAGGTTGGCACCCCTTACAACGCAACCTCGGATGTGTGCCTTGCTTGTGGTGCCTGCCAGAATCTCTGCCCTACGGGCAATATTCGCATACGCGATAAACGTGATCTGCGAGCCATGCTGACTTGGCACACGGATGTACCCTGGAACAAATGCAGCAAGTGCGGCCAATCCTATTTGCCCGCGCGATTGGTGGAGTTTCTTAAGCAACAGTGTCCAGTTGCGGCTGAGTTGGTAACCATCTGCCCTCGATGCCGCCGTGAAGGTACAGCCGAGAGTTTTGTTCAGGCCAGTGTATTGGCCGACGACGAATAGTGACCTTTGAATGTGTGAGGTAAGACCTAAGAACGCGGAAGAAGACTATTGACCCAGTCAAAGATTTTGAGGTGAATGCTCATGTCACACGAAGTAATCTCTGCAGTAATCAGGGGAGCCAGCGGATTTGTGTCCGAAGCTGATGAAAAGCTTACCGCCGCCTTGGCCAAGCACGGCCCGGACAAGGATGTTGGTTTTCCGCAGACAGCCTTTTATCTACCCATGGCCTGCGCCTTGATGGGTATAGAGGCTAAGAAGCTTTCCGATCTACAGCCGATTGTCGAGCACTGCAAAGAAATACTGCCCCCTGTGCCTGCTAAGAAACTTTGGCTGCCTTATCTGGGTAATGGTCTGGATGCCGGAGCTGCTACCTTGTTGTCCAGTGAGGTCACTTGTGCTCTGCGTTATCTTGACGGCGAAAAGATTGAGGAAGGCTTCGAAGGTTTCATGTCCGACACCATTCTGCGCGAGTTGGGCATCCAATTGGTTGACGGCCGTATGCCTGGCTTTGCCGCCATACTCGGACCGGCTCCGAGCAACGAGATAGCGGTAAAAATAATTCGTGAGTTGCAGAAGCGGAGCATACTTAGTTTTATTATTGCCAACCGTGACGGCAAGAGCATGTTCGATCAGCTTACTGAAGAAGGCGTGGAAATGGGCTGGAGCACTTATATCGTGCCGGTCGGTCGGGACACTCATGCCGGCATCTATGTGCTGGACTGGGCTATGCGTGGTGCCCTTACCTTCGGCGGCCATAAGCAGGGCGATTTTGCCAATTGTCTGAAGTACTGCCGCGACAGGATTTTTGCCTTCGGGATAACCTTCGGTCCCATACCCGATGACTGGTACGCCGTCGGAGCCGCCGCTATTCTGATGGGTTTCCCGGTAATCTCCGACCACGAGTCCACCCCTGAGGTTAGGCCGACTGGCGTAACCTTATATGAGGCCCTGGTGCGCGAAACCGATTACAGCAAGCTCGTCAGCCGCTGCATCGAAGTGAGGGGAGTGAAGGTCAAGGTCGAGGAGATTGACATTCCTGTTTCCTACGCAGCTGCCTTTGAGGGCGAGAGAGTTCGACGCGAGGATATGCACGTCGAGTTCGGCGGCAAGTACTCCACAGCCTTTGAGTTTCTGCGGATGCGCGATCTGGATGAGGTCGAGGATGGAAAAATTGAACTGGTTGGTTCGGATATCGATAAGGCCGAACCCGGCGGTGCTATGGATTTGGCTATAGTGGTGGATGTAGCCGGCCGAAAGATGCAAACGGATTTTGAGGGCATTCTGGAACGCCAAGTCCACACTTATCTGAACCATGCCATGGGCTTCATGCACACCGGACAGCGTGATATTATTTGGCTACGAATCAGTAAGAACGCCTTCGAGCAGGGATTCAGATTGGCTCACATTGGAAAGATCATTCACGCCAAGCTGCACGAAAACTTTGCCGGCATCGTGGATAAGGTGGCTGTTACCGTTTACACGGATAAGAAGGACATTGAAAAGATTCTGCCTGAGGCCCGCAAGGCCTTTGATGCCCGCGACGAGCGCATCGCCGGCATGTCCGATGAATCGGTGGATACTTTTTACTCCTGCACCATTTGCCAGAGTTACGCTCCCAATCACGTCTGCGTGATTACTCCGGAACGGCTGGGCTTGTGTGGGGCCTATAACTGGCTGGACGGCAAGGCTGCTTTCGAGATCAGTCCTTCCGGACCTAATCAGCCGATCAAAAAGGGCAAGACCATTGACGAAAAGCTCGGAGAATGGCAGGGAGTTAACGAGTTCGTTTACACCACATCTAACCGTACAGTTGAGCACTTCAGTGCCTATTCGCTGATGGAAAATCCCATGACCTCCTGCGGCTGCTTCGAGTGTATTCTGGCTATTGTGCCCGAGGCCAATGGGGTGATGATCGTCAACCGTGAGTACGGCGGAGATACACCCATCGGCATGCCCTTCAGCACCTTGGCCGGCTCGGTTGGCGGTGGTGCTCAGACGCCTGGCTTCCTCGGCGTTGGTAGGTTGTATTTGACCAGTAAGAAGTTTATCTCCGCTGAGGGCGGCTTGGGTCGATTGGTCTGGATGCCCAAAGAGTTGAAAGACGCCATGCGAGAACGTCTGGTGACCCGCGCCAAGGAGGCTGGCTTGGGAGAAGATTTCGTCGATAAGATTGCCGATGAGACTATCTGCACCGACAGTGAAGGACTCATGGAATTTCTGGCTAAGGTTGAGCATCCGGCCATGAGCATGGCTTCGTTGTTCTAGAACCGTAAGCCGGAGAAGTCCAAGCATTTTTGAGTTTTTGATATTTCGACCGCATTGGGAGATATGATATGGCTCTAACGGGATTGGAAATATTCAAACAGTTGCCCAGAACGAATTGCAAGGAGTGTGGCTTTCCAACTTGTTTGGCTTTTGCCATGAAGGTTGCTGCCGGCCAGGAAGGTCTGGATTCTTGTCCGCACATGACCGACCAGGCCCGTTCCGCCCTTAGTGCCGCCAGCGCCCCGCCGCAACGGCTGATCAAGATTGTTGGCTCGCAAGGTGAGTTTTCTGTCGGCCAGGAAACAGTCATGTTTCGCCACGATGAGACTTTCCACAATCCCACCGGCGTGGCTATTCTGGTTTCTGATGCTCTGGGCGATGACGAAATAAAGGCTCGCTGTGAGGCTATAAAGGGCCTGAGTTTCCATCGCGTTGGCACGGATATCACTGTGGACTTGGCTGCCGTGCAAAACACCTCCGGCGATGCCGCCAAGTTTGCAGCCGTTGCCAAGGCCGTTTCTGAGCAGACCAAACTCCCACTGGTATTAATCAGTTCCGATGCGGCAGCTCTTAAGCAGGCTGTAGAGGCGTTAGGCTCAGCCGTGAAACCTTTGCTGGTTCCCACCGACGGCGCCTTAGACTCCGCTGTAGAGTTGGCCAAGTCCCAAAAACTTCCGCTGTGCGTGACCAACCCGGACCTGGAGGCCCTTTCGGGAGTAACTGAAAAACTCAGCGCCGACGTGCCGGACCTGGTGATTTGTCCGGGCGACCTGCCCAGTCCCAAGGTGATTGAATACCTCAGCATAGCTCGCCGAGCTGCTTTGAAGAAGAAGTGCCGCCCGCTTGGTTTCCCTGCTCTGGTGTACGCTACCGACTCAGACCCAGCCAAGGCTGCCATCCGAGCCAGTTCCTACGTAGCCAAGTACGCCGGCATTGTCATCCTGGATACGGTCGAGCCTTGGGCCGTCGTGTCTGTACTGACCACCCGGCAGAACATCTACACTGATCCCCGCAAGCCGGTGCAGGTTGAGCCCAAGCTCTATGAGCTAGGTCAACCCAGTGACACGGATCCGCTGCTGATTACTACCAACTTCTCTCTGAGCTATTACAGCGTAGAGAGTGAGTTGACGGCAGCCAGGTTGCCCGCTAGAGTCTTGGCCGTGGATACCGAAGGCACCTCCGTTCTTACAGCCTGGGCAGCGGACAAGTTCAACCCCGAGACCATCACCAAGGCTCTCAATGATTCCCAGGCCCAGGGCGCCCTTAAGCACCATAAGGCGGTTATTCCCGGCCATGTGGCTGTGATCTCCGCCAGCTTGGCTGAGGAATCCAACTGGGAGGTGCTGGTTGGCCCCAAGGAGGCCTCCGGCATTCCCAGCTATATTAAGAATGACTGGAAACCGTAACCGGGACGGCTCACAGGATAGCACAGGCGTACCACCTTGGTGTGGATTCACTCTGAAACACACCTGGTCAGCCGCACGTCTGAGCCGCAGTGAAAGCTATGACTTCTAAAACCTACACAGTGCTATTTACGCCTGAACAAGTGGAAGTCCAGGTTGAGTCCGGGACTACTATCCTGGCCGCTGCCGCCCAGGCCGGCGTGTTCATCAACAGTCTTTGCGGTGGGGATGGTGTCTGTGGGAAGTGCCGTGTTATCGTTCGATTGGGCGAGGCCCAGGGAGGTACCACCAACCATCTGACCCGCGTGGAGATTCAGCAGGGATATATCTTAGCTTGTGAAGGCCGGGTCATGAGTGATCTGGTCGTAGAGGTCCCGCCCGAGTCTCAGCTTACCTCGGATATGCTGGCTGAAGAACATCCAGCCGAGCAGTTTGCCGAAACTTTCCTGATGAGGACCCACGTCCCGAAGCTCGATCCTTTGGTCAGGAAGGTCTATTTGGAGTTACCTGCTCCTACATTGGAGAACAATCTGGCTGATCTGGAACGGCTCGAGCACGCTTTGAGCAAGTCTTTAGGCACTCAAGAGTTTCAGATGGGTCTGAAGATCACCCAGAGATTAGCCACCTTACTGCGCAGCTCCGACTGGAAAGTCACCGCCACCGCCGCCTATCGCGGCTCGCTTACTGAGATTACCGAGGTTGAATGTGGGAACACCTCGCGCTGCAATCTGGGTGTGGCCGTCGATGTCGGCACTACCACAGTCATGGCTCAGCTTATCGATTTGACCACCGGCGGAACTATGGGCATAGCCAGCAGGTATAATTCCCAGATTCGCTACGGCGGCGACATTATTCGCCGAATCATGCACGCTTCTCAGGAAGAAGGCGGACTTTCTACTCTGCAGCAGGCTATAACCGGGGATATCAATTCTCTTATCCAGAAGCTGCAGCAGAAGTTTCGTCTGGGCTGCGCCGATATCACCACGGTTACCGCAGCCGGTAATACCACCATGATGCACTGTCTATTGGGCATTCTCCCCGACTATATTCGCAAGGAGCCCTACGTGGGGGCCGCCTATTGTCCTCCGCCGTTTAGAGCTGCCGAAGTGGGGATAAAGATCAATGCCCGTGGACTGGTTTATTGTCTGCCATGCGTCAGTTCTTTTGTGGGAGCGGATATTACCGCCGGAGTAATGGCCGTCGAAATGCACAAGTCCGACAAACTGACCATGTTCGTGGACATTGGCACTAATGGTGAGATTGTGATTGGCCACAAGGAGTTCCTGGTGGCTGCCAGTGCCTCGGCCGGGCCGGCCTTTGAGGGCACCGACAGCCATGACGGCATGCGGGCTTCCGCCGGGGCTATCGATCACCTGCAAATCTATAACAAGGACCGCTTGTTGAGCTTTTCGACCATTGGCGGCAAACCGCCTGTCGGGATCTGCGGTACCGGATACATCGATCTGCTGGCAGAGCTGCTAAAGAACGGCCTGATGGATAAGAGGGGCAAGCTAAATACCACCTGCGGTTCAAAGCGCATCCGTTCAGGCGAACACGGCCAACCTGAGTACGTCGTCATCCGGGCCCGAGACTCCGGCAGAGGCAAAGATGTGGTTATAACTCAGGCTGATATAGCCAATATGCTTCGGGCCAAGGGCGCTATTTACTCAGCCGGCCAGGTGCTGCTGCAGTCGCTGGGCTATACCTTTGATGATGTGGAACGTGTTTTGGTAGCCGGCGGCTTTGGAACATCCCTGAATGTTGAAAGTGCTGTCACGATTGGTTTGTTACCTGATCTGCCCCGCCAGCGGATACAGTTTGTAGGCAACGCCTCGATCAGTGGAGCAGGGCTGGCTGCCGTTTCTCGCCGGAAGTATGACGAGGCCAGAGAGATCGCTCAGTCTATGACTTATTTCGAACTCAGTACCGACCCGACTTTTATGGGTGAGCTTGTTTCGGCTTGCTTCTTTCCCCATACCGACATCCAGCGGTTTCCTTCTGTTATGGAAGCCTTGGCTGACGGGCGTTTGTCTAAGGAAGGTTGATTATTATGCCCTTGAGTATCGCAGCCAGTGGAAAGGGAGGAGTGGGTAAAACCACCTTCTGTGCTTTGTTGGTACGTTATATGATCGAGGTGGGTAAGAGCCCGATTTTGGCTGTAGATGCCGATCCAAACTCCAATCTGGGTGCTTTGCTGGGCATGGAACCGGAAGGGAAGATCGCCGATCTTCGCGAGGATGCCAACCAGCCGGCCAATACTCCCAGTGGCGTTCCCAAAGCCCGCATGATCGAGACCTGGCTAAATCAAATCGTACAGGAAGGTAAAGGTTTTGATTTATTGACCATGGGCCGGCCGGAAGGACCACGCTGCTACTGTTATGTTAACGATCTCCTGCGTCAGTTTCTTAGCCGACTCAAAAAGTCCTATCCCCTCGTCATCATAGACAACGAAGCCGGCATGGAACATCTCTCGCGCCTTACCACCGATAATATTGATCGTCTGCTGATCGTAAGTGAGCCTACCGTACCCAGCGTCCGCACCGTGGGGCGCATATTGGAACTGGCTGCCAGCCTGCCCATCAAGGTGGGCCGCCAAGCCATGTTGCTCAATAAGGCCAAGAATGGTTCTATACCGGAGTCCGTTCGCCAACAGGCTGAAAATCTGGAGGTCTCAGCTACGCTGAAACTTTCCTACAGCCAAACATTGGGACAGCTCTATGAGCGTGGCGGATCCGTATTTGATTTGCCCGGTAAATTGCAGGACGATCCTGAGTTGACTAAGATTGCCCAATGGTGTCTAAGCGGATAGAACCGCATATAGCAAAAAGGAGCACACTGATATGGCAGTTCCGGATACCAAAGAGAAATGGACAGGAAAAGTAAATACTCTCACCCTCGGGGCCACTTCTGAGCAGGGCGGCACACGCACCAGCACCGTTACTATTGGCGGAGTTGGTTGCCTGCCGAGCCTGGAATTCGAAGGTCCCAAAGGCAACCGCCCAGCCATTGCTGTGGAGGTTTGGGACGGCGATGGCGAAGCTATGCCGGCCCCTTTGCGACAGGTCTACGGTGATTCGCTCAAGAACGTGGCCGACTGGGCCAAGAAGGCTGTTGAATTCGGCGCCGAGATGATCTGCCTGAAGTTGCAGGGAACACATCCCGATGCGGGCGACCGCTCCGCTGAGCAGGCCTGTGATGACGTCAAAGCCGTCCTTGGGGCCGTGGGCGTACCGTTGATTGTCTGGGGCAGCGGAGTCAATGATAAAGACAATGAGGTCCTGCCCCGTTGTTGCCAGGCAGCCAGTGGCGAGAACTGCCTTTTTGGAAGTATCACCGAGAAGAACTATCGCACCTTGGTGGCTGCCTGTCTGGCTGATAAGCACAAGCTGTTGGCCGAGTCCCCTTTGGACATCAATATCGCCAAGCAGGTGAACATCCTTGCTTCGGATGTTGGCTTTGCCCTGGAAGACCTGGTGGTCTTTCCCACTACAGCCTCGTTAGGCTATGGTCTGGAATACGTCTATTCTATAATGGAGCGTGGTCGGTTGGCCGCTTTGACCGGCGATAAGCTGCTCCAACAGCCGGTGCTCTGCAACATTGGTTTTGAGGCCTGGCGAGCCAAAGAGGCCCGAGGCACAGACGAGGAAGTGCCCGGCTTCGGACCGGCCGAGAAGCGTGGCCCATTGTGGGAGGCTGCTACAGCCACCAATCTCTTCCAGGCCGGGGCGGACATCTTTGTCATGCGCCATCCCGAGGCGATTAGAATGGTCAGCGAGTCACTTGACGAGTACTATGGGCCCAAAGGTAGCTAATGCCCGCTAAGGAGGATCAAGAATGTATGTCATCGGTGAGTTGATTAATGGAATGTTTTCCAATGTCAAAAAGGCCATCCAGGATAAGGACGGTCAGGTTATACAGGACTTGGCCAAAGCTCAGGCAGACGCTGGTGCCACCGCCCTGGATGTCAATGTAGGTCCAGCCACGCGCGACGCCGTCTGGGGTCTGCTCTGGCTCGTGGAGAATATCCGCAAGGTCAGTGATATCCCCGTGGCTATCGACAATGCCAAGTGGGATATCATGAAGGAGGTCATCCCCCAGGTACCGGGTGATAAGATTATCAACTCCTCTAAGGCTGACGAAGATCTTCTGGATAAGTATGTCCCCTTGGCTGCGGAGAATAATGCCGCGCTGATTGCTCTGACCATCGACCAAAGCGGTGTTCCCAATGACGTGGATCGCCGGGTGGAGATGGCCGCTACTATTCTCACCAAGTGTGCCGAGCATGGCCTGGATATGGATAAGCTCTTTATAGACCCCATTATTCTGCCGGTAAACGTAGCCGGCCAACAGGCCATGAATGTCCTGCGTTCGCTGGAGCAGATGAAGATGCTCAGCGACCCTGCCCCGCATTTTTTGTTGGGCTTATCCAATCTCTCGCAGAACTGTGCCAACCGCAGCTTGATTAACCGCACTTACCTGGCCATGGCCAGAGGAGCTGGCCTGGATGCCGCCATCCTGGATCCGCTGGACACTGAGCTGATGGATGTGGCTATTACCACTGATTTGCTCTGCGGCAAGGCTATTTATTGTGATTCATTCTTGGAGGCTGCCCGGTCCAAGTGATCGGATGCAGACGCCGGTGCGTACTCCTGAGAGGCTAGACAATTATGGATCTGAATTGTCCCGGACGTAAGCACGGTGTTCCGTCGGAATCGACCGTGAGGCGTTGCCCCAACTGCGGAAAAGAGGTCGAGATTTTTGCCGATGAGGTCTCTGTCCGCTGTCACTGTGGAACCAATGTCTATACCGAGGAGCCGCCGGCCTGCACCAAGTGGTGTCCCTCAGCCGATTTGTGCCTGGGCAAGACTACAAATCTGGATCAGTTACACTTAAAGCTCAGCGAGTCCGAGCGGCAAGAGGCCAAAGAATGCGTCGAGCGCATCGGCAAGATGATCGCCCGGGCTAAGAAACAACCTCAAGATCATGGCTCGACAGAATAATACCCGCGAGTTGATTGAGGCGGTTCTGCGGGGTGAAAGTCCTCAGAGTTGCTACCAACAGGCCTTTGAGTTGGCCTTGGCTAACGCCCGCAAGGTATGCCCCAGCGATTTGGCTCGGCTCGGTGTGGTCTGCGAATCACCTGATGGACTTATCATCCCCGTGTTGGCAGATGCGTTCCACGTTGATCTGGCAGCAAGCAAGGTCACAGATCCTTCGGGCCAAGACGTTCACGTGTACTGGGCTGTTCTGGCCCTGCACTATCTGCTGGGCAAACCTGCTGTCGAGCCTCTCGACCGTTACGTCTCCTTCATGGAGGTACCCCATGCTCGCGGCTATGCCAAGCCATATCAGAGTCGAGTCATCCAGCGTTTCCTGCATACGGTCGGACGCGCTGAATCGGCTTTCAGTTCCGCAGCACGGGCCCTAGCCGCTGAGCCGATCCGGATGGGGGATCTCGCCTATGAGTTTGCGGTTTTTCCCAGGGCACACATGCGGATCATCCGGTATCGCGGTGACGACGAAATCGCCCCGGGAGTAAGCGTTCTATACGACCAGGATATTGTTGACATCTTCTGCGTGGAAGACATAGTAGTAATGTCGGGCGAGTTAATCGGAGCCCTGTGCAGGCAGTCTTGATCTTAGAGGGAAGCTAAGTGAAGCCATTATATATTAGTGCCACCGGCCAGAATGTAGGCAAGACGACTGTGATTCTGGGATTATTCGCCGAGATGTGCCGTCGCGGCACCAGGCCCGGATACATCAAACCGGTTGGTCAGCGATGGAACGAGCAGGATGGTGTCCGCGCCGATGAGGATGCTTTTCTCCTTCGCGACGTGCTGGACAGTTCTGAGGCCCTACAGTCAATGAGTCCGGTCACTATACCCAGGGGATTCGTTGACAAGTACATAATGACTCGTGATCAACATCACCTGCAGAAGAAGGTCTGTCAGGCACTGAAAAGGATGTTTTGCACCTACAAAGAATTGCTCATCGAAGGCACGGGGCACGCGGGTGTGGGCTCCTGTATAGATTTATCGAACGCCGAGGTAGCCAGGTTGATCGGAGCTCGGGTGGTTATCATTTCCGGCGGAGGCATCGGCAAAGTTATCGACGAGATCACTCTCAACCGCTGCCTGTTCGAATCTCGCGGGGTGGAGGTGGTTGGAGCCATCCTTAACAAGGTTACGCCTGACAAACAGGATCGCGTTCGGAAGGTCGTGGGACAGGGACTGGCCAACTTGGGCACGCGCCTGTTGGGGGTTATTCCCTACGACCGCAGACTTACTGTGCCGACCGTCGGCCAAATCGCCACCATGCTTAAATGTGATGTGATCTCCGGCAAGGAGCTATTGGACAGCCGGGTGGAGAATACTGTTGTCGGCGCTATGGAACCGCAGAATATGGTCCGCCACATCGCGGAGAATACTCTGGTTATTACTCCTGGCGACCGCATCGACAATATTCTGGTATCTATTACCTTCCATTTGAATCGAATCCAGGAGAAGTTCAGCATTGCCGGGTTGGTACTCACCGGAGGATTGGTACCACACTTTACCGTAATGGACCTGTTGCGGCGCAGCGGTCTGCCGGCTCTGCTCTGCCAGGAAGACACCTACGCTACTTCCTCGCGCATTCGGCAGATGGTTTTCAAAATCCGTTCTAAGGATTCAGACAAAATTGCCACCGCTCAGGAACTGGTGCTCAAGCACGTTGATCTGGACGGCCTGCTGGGCTTGCCGAGCTAGCACAGTCGGTAAGCCAGCGCATCAGGATTGTATCCACTGAGTCCTTCTGTTGACTAATCCTTGCACAAACTGCCTTTGAACCGATAATGGCTCCAGCTATGGTTGAATTCAGCAGAGGACCCGGGGTTTTTTCGCTCAAATGTCTTTGCAAGTGCACATAACCACGTTCGGCTGTCAGATGAATAAGCTCGACAGCGAGCTTGTAGCCAATGAGCTTATCAGCCAAGGCTTCGAGCTTTGCCGGGACAACGGCCAAGCCGATGTTGTTATTTTCAACACTTGCTCAGTCCGCCAACATGCTGAAAACCGCGTACTCACTTGTTTAGGTAGGCTGGGCCGGCAAAAAGCCAGCCACCCCGGCCTAATAACCGTGCTTATTGGCTGCATGGCCCAACGGCAAGGAACGGAGCTAATCGAGCGTTTTGCTGACTTGGACATTGTCTGCGGCCCCGGCGAACTCCATCGGCTCAGCGGACTTATAAACAAGGCCCGTGACGGCGCTGGTCGGCAGCTTGCCCTTACCGACCGATTACGTGCCCGTCGAACTGTGCCGACTGAGCTGGAAGATATGGATACCCGCCACCGGCTCAGCCAAATCACTTCATCAGCTCAGGCTTATGTGCGTGCCACGCGAGGTTGTGACAACTTTTGCTCCTATTGCATTGTGCCCAGTGTCCGCGGCCCGGAGATATCTCGCCCTCCGGCAAGCATTTTGGCCGAGGTTGAGAATCTGGTCGCCGCCGGATGTATCGAGATCACTTTGTTGGGCCAAACCGTCAATGGCTATCGCTATTGTGCCGATGGCCCAGAGACTGATTTTGCTGAGTTGCTGCGAATGGTTAGTGCGATCAGCGGGCTAAAAAGGCTTCGTTTTGTTACTAGTTATCCTCGAGGTTTTTCCGACGATGTATTTTACGCCATGGCCGAGGCACCTGTGATTTGTGAATATCTGCACCTTCCCGCTCAATCCGGCTCAGACCGCATCCTGTCCGCTATGAAGCGCTCCTACACTTCAGCCGAGTATCTGGACCTGATCGAGCGAGGCCGGACCATCGTTCCGAATTTGTCCATTGCCGGCGATTTCATTGTGGGTTTCCCTGGCGAGACCGAGGAGGATTTTCAGGACACCGTCCGCCTGGTCAAGGCTGTCCGCTATAAGAATTGCTTTGTCTTCAAATACTCACCCCGGCCGGGTACGGTTGCAGCCCGCCGATTGACGGACGATGTGCCTGCGGAGGTCAAACGCCGCCGCAACAACGAGCTGTTGGCCGTCCAGGAAGAAATCTCGCTAGATTTGCATCGTGAGTTTATTGGCCAAAAAGTGGAAATTCTGGTTGAGGGGCCTAGTAAAGCATCCTATAAGGAACGCCCGGAACACCGGAACCAGCTTACCGGCCGAACGCGTGGCGATAACATCGTGGTCTTTGACGCCCCAGGACAAGTTGAGCAGCTCACCGGCACTTTGGTCGACGTAATTATCCGAGATGCATCAGCCTTGACCCTATTTGGCGAGTTACCCTCGACCTTGCCGAATGCCCGTCAGTAGCCTCAACAAGCCAACACATAATAGACAAGCAGACATATCGACAGTCCAGTCGATGATGTTGCCGGATCTGCCCTGGATAAAAGATTGTACAAACTCATCGAGTGCCGCATAAGCCGCGATCGCTCCCACCAGTAGCCACGTTTTCTTCGATCGCAAATGAGTATTGTGACCCAATCCAGCGTTTAGGAAAACCAATAAGGTGAGTACGAAATAGGCTCCCAGGTGTACGCCCACACCGGAGACGGTAACATTTTTCGGTACATAGTCCTTGGGAATATGGCTGATAATGAAGATTGTCGGCCAATACACACACAGCCCAACCAGGGCCAGTCTGGACCTCTGGCCGGTGCGATGCTTTTGGGGCGGGCCCAGCTCAGCCTTGGACACTTTGGTCATCTGTATAGGTCTCGGGGTCTTGGAAGTGATGTTGAGGTTCGCTGGGCGGGATTTGCTCTGCTGGCTCTATATTTTGGGCTGAACTGCTTGCGGCTGGAAACACCTCAGGCGTATCTTCAGTAAGGTCCGCTGCCTCTGCTGGAACGGTTGTTACCTCGGATACACTTGGCTCAGCGGGGGCAAGTGGTTCGACATTCTCGCCTAATACTATCGTTTCGGTTTCTTGCGTTTGGTCCGGATTGACAGCCTCACTGGCCTGGACATCGGATACTTGAGATACTTCTGCCGACGGCTCTTCTTCGGCCGATCGTACCCCCCACCAGATGAGTAGCTCCTGGGCCAGTGCCTCGTAGTCTTCAGCTCCATGGCAGGACGGTGAGTATTCGAATATGGTTTGGCCATGACCTGGTGCCTCGGCCAGCCTGATGTTTCGGCGGATAGGTGTGTTGAAAATGCGAGACCCTTGCCACAGGGATTTAAGCGGGTGTTCACTCTTGAAGAACCTAGCCACTTCCTTGGACACCTCGTCGCACAGTGCTGTCCGGGAATCGTAGAGGCACAGCAACACGCCGGTGATGGATAGATCGGCATTGATCCGGCGTTGGACAAGGTTGACTGTCTCAAGTAATTTACCCAGTCCTTGCAGAGCCAGAAAATGTGGCTGCAGTGCGATGAAGACTTCACGTACTGCCGATAGGGCATTAATAGTCAGCAGGCCCAAGCTGGGCGGGCAATCGATCAGCAACACGTCGAAGAGTTCTTTGGCCGGATACAGGGCATCGCGGAGCAGTATTTCCCGGCCGACCACCCCAACCAGTTCGACTTCCGCACCCGCTAAGTCGATCTCAGCCGACACCAGGTCCATATTAGGCCGAACCGTGCGGAGACATTCTTGGAGACTTGCCGAACCTCCCAGTAACTCGTAGACGCTGGGTTTGGCTTTGCCGGGCTCGAGCCCCATATGTATAGTCAAATTAGCCTGGGGGTCCAGGTCTATCAGACAGACTCGCTGACCGGCCCTGGCCAGAGCTGCTCCCAGGTTTACAGTCGTGGTGGTTTTGCCGACCCCACCCTTCTGATTGGTAATGGCTATGCTTCGCAAGTTATTGAAGCTCCTTCTCCGGACATGACAACAGGCTGGATTATAAGGCCGGGCCCACTTGAAGGCAAGGCTCTGCCCAGCCGACTGCTGTCCCCTTCCGCCTCAGGTGTGCTAAGCCGCTGGGCCCCATCCTGTTACGGCACCTGCCGAGCTCGGTTCTCCGACAATCCGGATATCTGCCATCTGTGTGTCGGATACAGCCTGGACCTTCGCAGCCGGCCGCAGTAGAGCGGGTTATTCGGATAGGCTCTAAGTGCAGCGGGCTTCTTTTGCCGGCGCACAAAAAAAGAACGGAAGGTTTCGCCGTGGCTTGAAACCTCCCGTTCCACAACTCAGAATGCCGCTTCGTTTTTGCCGTGGCGGCAAAGCTGTGTCCCCGATCCTTCGGGAACTTGCTCGCTACTCAGCGAGCTACGACAAACTACTTCTTACGTTTCTTCTTGGCTTTCTTTTTAGCTTTCTTCTTGGCTGTTTTCTTCTTAGCTGGTTTCCTCTTGGCTGTTTTTTTCTTAGCTGTTTTCTTTTTAGCAGCTTTCTTTCTCTTTGCCATTACACATCACCTCCTTTCTTAAATATGAATGCTAGGGGCGTCAAAAAAGGCTGTCAAACCTTTTTTTCAAAAAAAGTAAACTTTTTTTTCGACACTTCTCAGTATCCGCTTTCATATGAACCTGCATAACAGCACTGTTATCGACATTCAGCACTGAAAAACTTTATGTTTTTCT
>JAACET010000056.1 GCA_011682385.1 Actinomycetota bacterium
CCTTCTCATTGGGACACGGTGTAACCTGCACGCAGCTTACGCTATCGAAGCATCCAAGTACGACATTCCCCTGTACCTGGAAAAGCCCGTAGCTATCTCTATGAGGCAGGCAACCAATCTGGAGCGTGCTTACGAAAAGAGTAACTGCCCGGTAGTGGTAAGTTTTCCTCTTCGCGTGTCTCCATTATGCGTCCTGGCAAAACAGCTTCTGGAGAGAGGTGACGTAGGTAGTTGTGAACACATTGCGGCGGTGAATTATGTCCCTTACGGGACGTGCTATTGGCAAAAAGGCTACCGCGAATACAAGATCACGCAAGGTTTGTTCCTACAGAAGGCGACGCATGACTTCGATTACATGAGTTATCTGATGGACTCGCCGATTGTGCGTGTGGCAGCTATGGCTACGGCCGGAAGGGTCTTTGGGGGGCGCAAGCGCGCGGGGCTTCGGTGCTCAGAATGTAAAGAAAGTGATCAGTGTTTGGAGAGTCCCAAGAATCGCCGTCGTAATCATTCCGTCGGAGACTCAACCGAAATATCCTCAACACGCGACCACCTCTGCGTGTTCAGTATCGATTGTGGAACTCCGGAAACCGGAATGAACGAGGATTCCTCAAGCGCCTTGGTAGAATTTGCCTCAGGCGCACACGGCATTTATACGCAGGTATTCTTCACGCGGCGTGATGCTGCAACACGGGGTGCTACTATAAGCGGCTATCAGGGAACGCTCAGCTTCGATTGGTACAAGAATTCCTTACGGCAGGTATGGCACCATAAGCCCTTCACAGAGGAGATATCCGCGGGTGAAGGACTGAGCCACTTTGGTGGCGATATCGAATTGGCCTACGATTTTTTTGATGTTATTCGCGGAAAGGGAAAACCCCGCAGTACGATCTGGAACGGGATCCAAAGTGTATATGCCTGTCTGGCGGCTAAGGAATCCGCACAGAAGGGCAAATTTGTCAAGGTCAGACAGGTCGGCGCTGCCTAATTCGGAAATCATGAAGAGTTCATGGTCCTGCTACCTTCTTCTTCCCATTATTATTAACGTTCGCAGGAAGAGGTTGATAATGTCCACGTAGAGAGCTGCGGCACAGTCTACAGCATTGTCCACGGTTTTGGGGATAGCCAATCGTAGCCAATGTATCCGCAAAAAATGACCGCGATGATCCAGTCGATAAAACCATGGTGGACTTGGAACACATAAACCTCGATGAGCTCAATAGCAATCACACCCAACAGAGCCACGGCTAATGCTGCTCCTATTTTTTTGAAGAACATCGGCTCTAAGCTGCCCAATATCATCATTACCAATGTTACCAAGCCGGTGACTCTTATGGCATTCAGAACCAGATAGGAGTCGTAGTTGTGAACTACGCGATTAATAATCAGGCCAAACGGAACGACAACAAGATTGTAGCCGATGAAACTGACAATCGGAATCTGGGATCTTGTGATCAGCAGAATGCCCAGCAGACAGCAGACAAAGTATCCGATCAAGAAGGTCAACCAATGAATGCCGGCCACGGTTTCATAGGAAATGAATTTGACCATCAACCAGTTGACTAAAAACCCCCAGCAGAGGACCGAGCCTATTATCATGTTGTATTTGGCGGCGCTGATTCTCAATCCCGAAGACGTTTCCTCGGTTCTCTCAAAGACGCTTGCCATTTTCTTTTTCGGCTTACCGAAGATGGCCATGTGTAGATTCCCTGGTCAGGACCGCGTCTGCGACTCCACTAGCTGGACTACAGCCTCTACAGCGTCAGTCGGCTCCAACAGTCGAGGCTGCTTCTCAGTGCGGCGCTTCAGTTCGATCTTGCCCTGAGCCAAGGCTTTCTCTCCTACAGTGATTCTCAGCGGAATTCCGATCAAGTCGGCATCCTTAAACTTTACGCCCGGCCTGACCTGCCGGTCATCCCACAGCACTTCGCAGCCGCGGGCTTCCAAATCCTTGTACAGTTGCTTAGCCGTCTCCACTACTTGCGAAGAGTCCGATAACTGCACGATCACAACCTGGAATGGAGCAATGCCCATGGGCCAGACAACCCCGTCTTTATCAGAACAGGTCTCAATAGCAGCGGCCATGATTCGATTCAAACCGATGCCGTAACAGCCCATGATCAGCGGCTTAGTATTCCCTTGTTCATCCTGTACATTAGCACCCAGGGCGTCTGAGTATTTGGTGCCCAACTGAAAGACGTGGCCTATCTCAATGCCCTGGCTGAACTGCAACTGGCCCCCGCATTTTACACAGTGATCGCCCTGCTGCGCCAGACGGATGTCAGCGATAATCGGTAATGCAAAATCCCGTCCGGGACTTACGCCGGTGATATGATAGTCGGTCTTGTTGGCGCCGGTTACTGCGTTGGACATCACAGAGACTGCCTGATCGGCAATGATCCGCACGCCTTCCAGACCGACAGGTCCGGAGAATCCCACAGCGGCACCGGTCAATTTCTCTATAGTTTCTGCGTCGGCCATCTCGATGTTTTCCAGCCCCGCCGCCCGGGCCAGCTTGGCCTCATTCAACTCGTGATCCGCACGCAATAAAGCTATTAATGGCTCGCCGTCACCCATGAGTATCAAGGTTTTTATACACTTCTCGGCCGAGACGCTGAGCAGCTCGGTCAGTTGCTTGATAGTTGTTGCTCCGGGTGTGTGGACCTGCTGGATCTCATCCAGACTCTCGGCCGGTCGTACATCTATAGGGGCTGCAGTGGCTCGCTCCAAGTTAGCCGCGTACCCACAAGAGCATCTGACCAGTGAATCCTCTCCTACCTCAGTAGGTACCATGAACTCGTGTGAGGACTCTCCGCCGATTGGGCCCGACTCAGCCTCTACGATGATGTACTCCAGTCCGCAACGATCGAAGATTCTACAATAGGCTTCATACATCTTTTGATATGTAGTCTTCAGATCGTCTATGCTGATATGGAAGCTGTAGGCATCCTTCATCAAGAATTCGCGGGTTCGCAGCACACCAAAACGCGGCCGATACTCGTCCCGGAATTTGGTTTGAATCTGATATAGGTTCAATGGAAGCCGCTTATAAGAGCCAACGTTGTTAGCCACCAGAGATGTAATGACTTCCTCGTGAGTGGGGCCCAGAACAACATCCCGGCCGTGCCGATCGTTAAAGTGCATTAATACCGGTCCGTAAGCCTTGAGTCTGCCGGTCCGAGCCCACAGATCAGCGGGCTGGATAACAGGCATGTGCAGCTCTTGCGCTCCGGCTGCGTCCATCTCCTCGCGGATGATCTGCTCGATCTTTCGTAAGGCCCGATAACCTAACGGCAGATAGGTATAGGCCCCGGAGGCCAGTTTGCTTATCAGGCCTGCACGCACCATCAATTTATGCGAGCGAATCTCAGCGTCTGCCGGGTCTTCCCTTGTCGTCGGAATAAATGCTTTTGACCATTTCACAGGATATTTTCCTAATAAATCGTTAATTGTTCGCGCTTAGGACTAACTCAAGCCCAGGTTCTTTTTGGTTAGTTTTTTGTAGGCCTCTACGCCGGGTTGACCGAAGGGGTTTACGCCCAACAATTTGCCCTCTATTACGGTAGCGATCATTAACATCTGCATCAGGCCGCCCAGCGCGTAGGGTGTTAGGCCGGCCAGCATGATATCGATTGTGGGTCTGTCATCAAATCGGTAGGCTTGATTGGTGCCGTTCAGGGCAGCGACCAGCAGATGATGCAAGTTTTTGCCGACCAGTTTGTCCAGGCCGTCAGAATGATCTTTTGTCGCCGGCAGAACCAACTCTTCTCGCAGTGGTTTCCGGAGGAATACATTGGTAATGGCCTTGTCGTAGGTACCTTGCTGATGTTGTTGGCCGCGAGAATGCAGATCGCGAGTGTTTACCGAGGTAACGGGAGTAGGTCCTCGGCCGTCTTTACCCAGGCTCTCAGCCAGTAATTGATCGTACCAGTAGCCCAAATGCTCCAGGGCCTTGGCCCAAACCGACATTACTCGGATGGTCTTGCCCTTACGATAGAGCAGGTGGTGTACCGCTGCATACCGGGCCGCCGGGTTGGAGTTGACTGTTCGGCTCAGGCATTTGCGGGTCATGTCCGCGGCTCCGGCCAGGAGTTGTTCGATATCTATGCCCATCACTGCTGCGGGCAACAATCCCACAGCCGTGAACACAGAATAACGTCCGCCGACCATATCTGGCACTTCGAAGCTAGCTATTTCTTCAGCCTCAGCTATTTTTCGCAAAGCTGAGGCTGAGGAACTACCGGTGGTAGCCACAATATAGTTGGTGTAGTCTGGCCCGTATACCTGTCGGGCGCGTTGGGCGAGTATACGGAACACAGCGGCAGTCTCCAGGGTCCGGCCGGATTTGGAAATGACGTTGATAGTAAATGCCTCGCTAAGATTGGCGGGCTTTCGCTTTGGCAGCAAATCCAGCAATCCGGTCAAGGCATCATTGTCCACAGAGTCGGCCTCGAAATAGACTCTGGGCCTGTTCTTGCGTTGTCGCCTAGGCAATTCATTGTGATAGGGGTGCGTCAGAGCCTGGAACAACACCCTTGCTCCCAGAGAAGAGCCGCCGATTCCGGCTACGATGAATATCTCAGCCATACGAGCCAACTGGTTAGCCTTGTGTTTTAATTGGGCTAGGGTCTTGCTGTCCGCCAGCCATAATCTAGGCTGATCCAGAAATCCGAGGTCTAAATCCTCTCCTCGGATGCGAAACTCAGCCAACTGTTTGGCCGAAAACCGCCGTTGGGTCTTGATTTCTTCTATAGCTGTCTCCAGAGCGGGGGCTATGGACTCAAGCTGAGCTTGGCTGACGCCGTGCTGCGGTGCAATGCCGAGTTGCTTGTCTTTGGAGTCCTTTGGCCGAGCCAAGGCGTTTCGGATATCCAGGCGAAGCGCTGTTTTGGCAGTCATTGATGATACCTCCTAAGGTCTGTGCGACATTCTCTTATCGCGAGGTAAGCCTGTCAATTACTTTAGTACCTATTCAGATGAGTCCCGCTGCATTAGATTACAGACAGGACAGTCAAGAGACGCTCAAGAACCGATGGAATAGCCTTGGCAGACCTGCGGTCTTTGTTCTTGACAAAGTTCCTTCCGGCGGCGATAAGTACCCCTAAAGTTACCAACCAGGGGCAAAAAACAGTATGGCTGTCCCTCAGTGATCGGAGGATATCATGCATGCCAGATACATATTGATTTTGGGCCTTGTAATTTCAATATCTGTATGCAGCTCAGTGAGCTTTGCACAGGGTTTAGAATCCAAGAGGATAGCCGACGCCTTTGATAACGCCATCCATTACCTCAGGATTGCCCGCTGGGATCTGGCCAAGAGTAATCTGGAGTATGTGAGCCTGAACGGCGATCCGGTCGAGGTGCTGGCCCTGTCTGGGAAACTGGACGATTCCGAGAAAACACTTCTCGGTGCCTTGGCTGTCAAGGAAGTGGCCGCGGCAGCCCATGAGGTATTGCAGGTCCTAGAGCGCGGCCGGGCTGCCCAAGAGAAAAATCCTGAGCTGATTGAGCAGGAAATTGTCAGGCTCGGGACAACCCCCCGTGGCCGACTGCTTGCCCGAGACAGGATCTGTGACATATACAAAGAATACGCTGTACCGCAGTTACTGCGGGCCTTGGCTGATGACAAACGGGCTGACCTCCACGCCAATATCCTTTGGGTGCTCTCGGAGATGGGCAAGTCGGCGGTTAATCCATTAGCTGCCGGTTTGGCTACAGACGATCCCGTACTAAAGCGGCACATCGTTAGGGTGCTGGGCAAGCTCGGTTATCAACATGCTGCACCCTATCTGCGTGAAGTAATCGAGGACCCATCCGCTCGGCCTGAGGTTAGAGCTGAAGCTGAGACTGCTTTGGCCAGCCTTCGTGGTCTGAATGCACCCGCTAATACTAACGCTGCGGATTTGTTCTATCGCTTGGCTAACGACTATTACTATGGCAAGATCAGCCGTGTGGCCCAGGCCGGCATAGATACAGCTAATGTCTGGTATTTTAAGGCCGACATAGGGCCGACCTTCGCTCCGGTGCCGGCTACGGTTTACAACGAGATCATGGCCATGCGAAGTTGCCAAAGGGCTTTGGAGTTAGATTCCGGTCTGGAACGGGCTGTTTCTCTCTGGCTTAGTGCGGCCCTGCAGATGGAGGGCAAGCTAGCCCAAGGCCAGAAAGTTGCTCTTTTAGGTAAGAACTGGCCTGGGGCCAAGTGGTTTGTAGACACTGCCGGGCAGAGGTATCTACAGGACGTGCTGGATCGGGCAGAACAGGACGGCAACGCTGCAGTGGCTCTGGGGGCCGTCGAAGGGCTGGACCTTACCGCCGGCAGAGCTTGGCTAACCGACGCATCGCGTATTATTCCTCTGGCTAAGGCCCTGCGGTTTCCAGATCGCCGGGTACGGATAGCCGCAGCTTTCGCTTTGGCCCGCGCATTCCCGGAGGAAAAATTCCTGGGTGCTGAGGCCGTTGTACCGACTCTTTGCGAGGCAATTCGTCAGACGGGCAAACCCCGAACGGTCATTGTTGATGCGTCTTCCGATGTAGCCAATGCCTTGCAGGATCAGTTACGGTCGCTGGGCTACGATACTCAGACAGCTTCAAGTTGGGCCGATGGTCTGGAACTTGCCCGGGCATCGCGTGGGCCGGACCTGCTTGTGGTCGGCAAGGATGCACAGGACCCAAATCTGGCGGAACTCATGGATCGGCTGGCCCAGGATTATGCCTTGGCGAGCATTGCGGTCGTGGTCCTGGCAGACGAAGCGTCCGTTGCTCCAGCCTTGGACTTGGCTGCACAGAATTCCTATCTACAGGTCTTGGACGCCGGGGCCTCGGGCCAAGCCGTGGCCGCTGCCCACAAGGAGGTATTGATAGCCATTAACCAAAGGCCCATTCTCAAGGCTGAGGCTGACCGCTTAGCTCTGAGGGCTGCAGAGCTGTTTGTGCAGGTGGCCTCCCGAGACGGAAAGATTTTTGACACTGCTGCCGCCGGCGAGACTCTGATAGCGGCTCTGCGGGACCCCCGTACTGACTTGGTCAAGCTGGCCCTACAGGGCCTTAGCCTGATACCTTATTCAGTGAATCAACAGGCTATAGCTGATTACGCCCTGGACAATAGAATAGCTATGGAATTGCGTTTGGTGGCTTTGGATCGCCTGGGTGAGTCCGCCCGACTTTGGGGTAATCAGCTCACCGAGGAACAGATCGCTTCTTTGATGAAGGAAGTCTTGGAAGGCAAACCAAGTGAGTTCCACAGCAAAGCTGCCAGGGTAGTCGGCACACTCAATTTACCCAGTGAGATTATCAAGAAGCTTGTCCTGCGCGAGAAGTACTGAGCCTTCGTCGCAACTGCAAACAGGAGGTTTCTATCGTCATGTCCACCATGACCGTTTTACTGATAGGCCTTGCCATCTTCAGACCCGACTTGAAGGATCCCTCCCAATCGGAGGTGGGCTTTGGCAATAAACCCGGCACGACCTTGCATGTGAAGATTATGCAGCAAGATAAGTTTATTATCGACGTGGACGACAAGGCCAGCAAACTGCTGAGCTTCACCGACGACAAGGGCACGGATTTGTCCAAACAAAAGCAGAAGAGGTTCGGACAAGGTTGGCTGGCTTCGTTCCCGAAGATTGCCGAAGACGGGCAGAGCTGCATTATAGAGATCAGGTCGGACCGGTTACCCAAGGCTGAGGCCGGGCAGATCACGGTTAAGGCCCAAATCGCTTTGACCTGCGGTTCGGGCGAAAAAACCGAGCGGGTGGAAAATGTCTCGCTCAAACCCGACATCACACTCAATGTCGGACCGATGGCTATCAAAATTGCCAAGGTCGGAAAACCAGACTGGGGCAATGCCAAGCTCAATATTCAACTTTCCACCAAACAAAACCTGGCCAACATCAAAACGGTGGAGTTTTTCGACACAGACGGTCAGGAAATTAAATCCCGCCAGACGGGCTCCATGTCCAGCAATAACGTTGTATTTATGAAATCTTATAATTTGGACAAAAAGGTAGATACGGCCACCATTAGCGTGACCTATTTTGAGAAAGTCGAGTCGGTAACGGTACCGATTGATATCAGGGCCAGTGTTGGCCTGACTCCGGTTGGTTCTGAATCCGAATCAGCAGTGTCTCTCCCGACGACAGTTATTCAGTCTGAATAAAGGGAATTACTTTGATTCCCTTTTTGCCGAGCAAAATACTTATAGCTCCACTCTCACTGGTCGTGTAACACACCCGCTCAGCGAGAAGGGGGCTAAACTTTTGCTCTCTAATTTTCTTGGCCCGTTGGGCATCGCAACTGACCAATATGATTTTCGGATCCACCGCTTTGAAAAATGACTCGGTCGTGTTTACGATTGCCCCGTGATGTGGCCAAACGAGCACATCGGCCTGTAAGTCTGTACCGCTAGCCAAGAGCAATCCCTGGGTTGTGGCAGAAATATCTCCAGTAAGCAGAATTCGCCGGCCAGCGTAGCTGATACGTATCACCAGTGATGAATCATTAGATTTCAGATTTTGTACTAATGTGGTGTCATGAGGTGGCCAGAGAATTTCAATTTGAGCGGTTCCCGTATTGGTCAGACACGCCGATTCACCGACAATTGCGCTGGCCGCACCTGCTCTGAACATCTCAGACAGCTGTTTTCGCTGAGGATCATCCTGGAAATACGGAGAGACTATTAGCGTTGGTATTTCTGTCGCCTTGATCAGCTCAGTGGCTGCGGAGTAATGGTCCCAGTTGGGGTGTGATATCATCAGGGCATCGAGTTTGCGAAGATGCCTGGTCCGTAGAAAAGGCATTATCGTGCGGGAAGCTAGATCAGCCCCGCTCATATTGCCTGCATCGTAAGCCAACGTTCCTCCGTTGGGCAGTTCCACGACGGAGGCTTGGCCATTGCCCACAGCTAATAGATGGAAGGCCAGGATATCAGCAGGTCTGGTCGGCCCGGAGCACCAAAGGTAAACAGCAACTAAAGCCAAAAACGGCGGAATTAGCCAAGCTCGTGCCAGGAGGGATGACCCATATCTCCGCTGCAACCTTGGCCGGACTGCTACCAGGATCAACAGAGCATAGAATGCCACCATTAGCATTACAGGTGGGGCTGGAAGCTGCTGAATGATCCCCGGTATTTTGGCCAATGCCGTCGCAGCTCGGAAAAACAAATCAGCCAAACTTAACGAGATATTCTGTAGACTGTTGGCCAGAAGAGGGAAGGCTGAGCCAAGGACCACAGTGACATACCCGCTGACAATAGTCGCAACCGCCAAAGGTGCCATTAGAGTCGAGTATACTGGCGTCCACGGATTGAACAAGCCGAAGTAATACACCACAAGTGGCGCCGCAGCAAACCAAGCGATAAGACATATGCTGAACAATTTAATAAACCAAAACCATGGCCATCGCCTCACTTGTTTGACTATTGGCCGGGGGTGTGTGCCAGGGTCTGTAACCCAGGTGACCGTTTGTCCCCTGAGGAGTAATCGGGTGATCCGTGGAGCAAGTGTTATCAGGGCAGCTACGATAATGAAGGACAATTGGAATCCGATATTGAATATCTCTGCGGGTCGCCACAGCAGGATCATCAGTGCCGCCAAGGCCAGAGTGTGTAATCCCCTGGCTTTCCTTCCGCTGATCTCAGCAAGACACAACAGGCATATTACAATGCTTGCCCTTATGACCGGGGCTCGGGCGGGAACCAGCAGGGCGTATAGAATAATGGTAGCCATAACCAATAGGGCACTGGCTCGGCGGGGTAGTCCGACTATTAATCCAACAAACCAGACGAAGCCAGCCAGAATGCCCAAATGCAGGCCGGATACACACAAAAAGTGGAACAATCCGGTTTTCTGAAAGGCCTCATTTAGCCGACCAAAGGTGGCATCCCGTTCTCCCAGCACCATAGCTTTGAGCAGTGAACTGCTCTGGTCCGAGAAGTTCTCATTGCTCAGTACGGCAGAAAAGTGCTGACGAAACCTGGTGATTAATCCCGGTGACGAAGGGACAGTCGTCTGTTTCAGTGGTCGTAATACCTGACCATTGTCCACCGTTAATCGGCACAATCGGTCTTGGAATCTATTGTATCTACGCCAATCAAACTCACCTGGGTTCTGTGGTCCTCGATAACGGCTGAGCATTCCGAGCATTTCCAGCTGCTCGCCTCGCACGATTGATCTTGAGGGACGCCTAACCCGGACTCTGAGTATGCCGTCGGCAGATATCCATCCCTGCTGGGTGTGTATGGTAGTGACCTTGACCGACAAATAGAGGCTTGGATCGCTTGGCCAGGGACTGTTTGAATCCACCCACTTTCCATCCTCCAGTACGTCTGCCCGCAGTCGGACCAACACGGGTTTATTGGCGGAATATCGAATGATGTTATCTTCTGCGCAGCGATGATAACGGACCTGATAGCTCAGGGTTCCCAAGGCTAACCATGTGGTCAGTATCAACAATATTGGAAGGGATCTCCAACGTCGGTAAAGGCCGGCGGCTATCCCAGCTAAGCTAAATCCTAAAATGATTAGAACCACGGTGTCTGAGGGGGCTATATAATGGCCCGTAAGCACACCGGTTATAAAGGCCAACACGATGGAAATGATGGGTGACAATGAAATCGCCTACGTTTTGTCCTTCGTTGGGGACGGGTCCGAGGAATGTATAATCTGAACCGCTGCCCCCATTTGTCGGAGTCTGTCTACCAGCCGGGCCGGTAGCTCGGCTTGGATTTGGACCACTCCGTCTGAATACTCTCTATGGGTGACATTTCCTTGGGCTTTCAGCAGATTCAGCAATTTGCCGTTGGCACTGGCTGTCCGGACGGAAACCGTTATTTCTTCTCCGAGAGCGATTCTGGTCACTTCTTCTACCAGACGATCCAGTCCTTGTCCCGTTGCTGCAGATATCGGCAGAGCGTCAGGAAACAGAGTCTGCGCCGTCTGGAGAGCCGTCTGATCCTCCAGCCTGTCAACCTTATTCAGCAGGGTCATCGCCCGATTGGGATCCAGCTCCATTTCCTCCAGCACTGCCAAACACGACCGGGTTTGGGCCATAGCTAACGGATTGGATACATCTACCACGTGCAACAGCAAGTCTGCCTGCTGAGTATGCTCCAGTGTAGCTCGGAAAGAGGCAACCAAGTGGTGCGGCAGATTACGGATAAACCCTACGGTATCGGACAGCAGCACCCATAATCCTGGTCGGAGCTGCCAACGTCGGGTCTTGGTGTCGAGCGTAGAAAACAGCCGACCTTCGACCAAGGTATTCGCGCCGGTGAGAGTATTCAAAAGGGTGGATTTGCCCGCATTGGTATAGCCCACCAGAGCTACGGTGAACTGGCTGCCGCGTGACCAAACCTCTCGCTCCCGTCGGGCCTGAATCTTCCTTAGAGCCGACTTCAACTGTACTACACGTTTGCGAACCATACGACGGTCCATTTCCAACTGCTGTTCGCCCGGTCCGCGTGCACCCACCCCCGTGGGGGCACCGGCACCGATACGGTGCAAATGCTCCCACATCCGTGCCAGGCGAGGGTAGGTGTATTCAAGTTGAGCCAATTCGACCTGTAATCTGGCCTGCCGGGTCTGAGCACGGCTGGCAAAGATATCCAGGATCAACTCTGAGCGGTCTATGATCTTGACTGCCAGTATTTCTTCCAGTCCGCGTATCTGTCCCGGTGTCAGATCATTGTCGAAGATGACCACGTCAGCTCTATGGGCTCGCACGAGCTGGGCGATCTCTCGTGATTTGCCTGTGCCAATGAACGTACCCGGCTTGATTTGCCGTAGGCGTACCAGTATTTCGTCCACAGGCTTGGCCCCGGCAGTGCGAGTCAATGATTTCAGTTCTGCCAACGGATCGTCGGGATCGAGATGCTGCCCAGGCAAAATGGCCCCCACTAAAACAGCACGCTCAGCCTTGACCGATAATTCTTCGCGTCTCTGTTTGGTCAAATCCCTAACCGTCCATTAGAGTTCTTATTGGAATGCGTGCTTTCCCAACAAAGGCACGAAACGACAGGGGCAAATACTTTTTCTGCGGATCTGCTCCCCTTCTCGCGTCACCAATACCAGGTCTTGCGTATCCCTTGGCCCGACTGGTGCGACCAGGCGTCCGTTCTCGCCTAGCTGTTCTACGAGCGGTTCAGGTACTTCTGGGCAGGCTGCCGTTACCAGAATGGCCTCAAATGGTGCAGCCTCCTCCATACCTTCCGACCCGTCCGCTACAATGTAGTGGACGTTATCCAAGCCGAGAGAATCCAGTATCCGCCGTGCCGACATGGACAACTCAGCTATCCTTTCTACGGTGAAAACCTCCCTACTCAATCGGGCTAAAATGGCTGTTTGGTAGCCTGAGCCGGTGCCGATCTCCAGGACTTTCTCGGTACCTTCCAGATGCAGATGCTGGGTCATTAGAGCTTGGATGTAAGGCTGAGAAATCGTCTGTCCCTGGCCAATGGGTAACGGCCCATCAGTATATGCCTGAGAGCGGAGCGGTTCATCCAGAAACAGCTCTCGCGGCAGCTCAGCCATCACCGCTAAAACTCGCTCGTCCGTGATATCCCGCCCGCGGAGCTGACAGGATACCATTGACTCCTGCTGTTGCTTGAAAGCGATGGCTTTATCCCGGTCCCGCATACCATAATCTTACCTTCTTGGCGGACCAAAGGGAAGTCTCACTGGAGATTAGGCCGATTTCTGCGAAGGTTTTTCCTTGAACTCACCAGTTCCAGCTTATACATTTAGGTGGCCGGAACGGACGTTTTGGCCGATAAGAGCCTCGGTTAACTGCTTGGTCCGGCTGGGATTCTGTGCAACGAAGCTGGCATTCGTTCAGTTATGTCAGGGAGGAACATTGATGAAGAATCAATTCGCTTTGTTATCACTGTGTTGCTGTGTGGGGCTGCTGATAGGTTGTACGCCTGATCGACCTTTCCAGCCCGGCACAGACTACCCGGAATGGGGCTTCGATAAACCCGCATACTATGAGCCTGCGCAAGAGCCGGTACCTTTTGTAAAGGGTACAAACGGCGAGCCGGATATTTACTACACTGCCCAGCGTATGGTATTTATTAAACGGCCCGACTATCCAGACACACGCGAGGCACCCCGGCCAGCCGTTTTTACCACCAAAGACAACGGCCAAAGCTGGAAGAAGGAAGGACATTTCGGTCTTGGCGAACCGTACTTCGGCCTGCTCTTGCCGGATGAGGATGGCAATTACGGAGTCTGTGTGATCGGCATACATCGGCCCGACCTGGCTGCGGCCAATCTGCAGATTCAGCAGATTTACGTTCTTGATTCGCAAGCCCCTGTGGTAGAAATCACACTTGACCCCAAAGAGGGACCCTACTGGGCGGGTCAGAACATCAGGCTTTCCTGGCAGATAACGGATGGCCATTTAGGCCCACAGCCGGCCAAGCTTTGTTCGAGAATCGTTGATCCTGATAGACCCTCCATTTGGAAGGATCAGAAGGATCACTTGGAGACCTCCGGGCAGATTAATGTGACTGTTGAGCAGTTGCCGGCGACGGCCAAGGGTTTTCAGTTCCGCGTCGAGGCTGTGGACCAGATGGGCAATATCGGCGTAGGCTATACCCGTCTGCTGAAGTTGATGGACTCACCTCCCAGAGATACTAACGG
>JAACET010000057.1 GCA_011682385.1 Actinomycetota bacterium
GGCATCAAAGTTTTGGCGGGTGACATGGACGACCTCAGGATCGAGTCCGCCACTAGCAACGAGATTGTCCAAAACATCCAGGGCTTGCCGTTCGTCCATCCCCTTGCGGTAAGGACGATCCTCCGTGATAGCTGTGAATGTATCCGCAACAGCCAGGATTCGAGAGCCAATTGTCAAATCTTCACCCCTGTGCCCGAAGGGGTAGCCCGTACCGTCAAGACGTTCGTGGTGAAAGGCAGCCCACTCGCTGATCTGCGGCATTCCGCCGATAGTGTTCAGGATTCGGAAAGTGTAATAGGTATGCCCTTGCAGGATAGCCCATTCCTGGGGTGTAGGCTTGTCCGGCGAATCGAGAATCTTGCTGGGCACTGTGATTTTTCCGAGGTCGTGAAGATATCCGGCAGCTCGCATGAGAGTCTGCTCGCGAGGAGAGAAGTTGAGCTTCTGCGCCAGGGACACTGCCACCGCGGCTACACCGGCTGAATGCGTCCCCGTCCAGCGACTGAGGCAATCGACCAGACGTGCGAAAACTTGGGCGATTCCCTCCACGGCTGTCTCATCGATGGTCAACGTGGGCCAATCCACCTCCTGGCTCAGAATGGTGTAGATACGCTTGGAGGTGACATCGAGCCAGAATGCCGGAGCTTGAGAGACCTCTTGAAACGCTTTAACATAATCAGGGTGGAACTCTTTACCCTGGCCCTGAACAACGTGCTCGGTGATTTCCTTAGTCTGCTGCAGGATAGGAACGTTACGCTGGATATTACGGTCAACGCTGTCGGTTAAGGCCAAAATATGGCTGGCCCAGGGGACTTCTTGTCCATTCTCCTCTTGGCCTTGCCCGTTGTCCCAGGCAACATGATGGTGACGAATAATGGGCGCGGCTTCGGAAAAAAACTCAGTGCCGTGCAGTAGCTCATAGCCGGCTTCGCCGTGCCATTCGATGCCTTCTAACTGATTATTTTCTATAGCTCGCACCCGATTCTCTGCTCCCATCAGACCGATGTCGTGCAGGGCACCAGCGTGAAAAATATTCCGAAGATCCGGGAGGTTATAGCCCAGCAGCCGGGCTATCCTCGTACTCATGTAGGCGACTCGAAGCTGATGGTCCGCCACCGTTGGGCTGACATGGTCGAGTGCCTCCGAGAGCGACAAAACCGTCCGATGCAGCGGAACTTGCGGATTGATGATCATATTATTCCCCTCATTTTTCGCCAGTTCAGGACCAACTGAACATCATTCTGTTGATATATCGACTTGACGCCGGCGGAGGTTAAGTAATCCATGGGCTTGAGGCGGAGGGTCCGAATAAAAATGGCGTTCTAGTACTTGACCCACATTAGAGTAAGTCCAGCCCCTGGGACAGTGGGGCCGGCCTGCTGGCGCTCGCCTGTGGTGAGGATGTGGTCTATGCGTTCGATGGGCCAATGTCCCCGCCCGATCTCTAAGAGCGTGCCGACGATGTTGCGGACCATGTTATACAAAAAACCGTCGCCTTCAATTTCAAAAATAACCTCGGGCCCTTGGCGATACACTTCACAGCGGAAAAGTGTGCGCTCGCTAGAACCCCTGCGGTCCGAAGCGGAGGCGAAGCCGGCAAAATCGTGTTTGCCCACGAGCAGCCTGGCGGCAGCACTCATCTTCTCGACGTCCAACTCACGCCAATAATGATAGACCTTGTTCACCAGATGCACAGGCTTCTCCGAGCTGTTATACGCACGATAGCGGTAGAGCTTGCTGCGGGCATTAAAGCTGGCGTGGAAATCTAAAGGAACTTCTTCGGCGCCGCGGATAGCGATATCCGGCGGGCAACGGCTATTGATAGCTAAACGCAGGCGATCAACGGGTATTTCGCAATCGGTGTGAAAATTGGCAACTTGACCTTCGGCGTGTACGCCGGCGTCGGTTCGGCTGGTACCTTTAAGGTCAATAGGATGGCGGACCACTCGCTGGATAATATCTTTGAGCACCGCCTGAACGGTGGGCCAATCTGCGGTCTGTATCTGCCAGCCGTGGTAGGCTGAACCATCGTAGGCAATAATGATTTTTATGTTGCGCACTGGGGGCGGTCTATAACAATAGCTCGGCTATCTGCACAGCATTGAGAGCGGCACCCTTACGGAGCTGATCGCCACTGACGAACATATCTATACCGCGGCCATCGGGCCGAGAGATATCTTGCCGGATACGGCCAACCAAAACATCGTCTTGGCCGGTGGCATCCAAAGGCATAGGGAAGTAATTACCATCACGGTCGTCCACGATTTTGACGCCGGGAGCGTCGGTCAGAATCCGGCTAACCTCCTCGGCAGTCATAGGATTGGTCAGCTCCAGATTGATGGCCTCAGTGTGGGCTCGCAAAACGGGCACGCGTACACAGGTGGCGGTAACAGCCAGCTCGGGGCAGTGGAACATTTTTTGAGTCTCTTTGACCATCTTGGTCTCTTCCTCACAATAGCCGTCAGGTCCGATGGGGGAGTTGTGCGAGAATAAATTGAAAGCTATCTGGTGCGGGAAGGCCTCTTTGCGCACGGGCTTATCATCCAAAACATCGCGGGACTGCTCGAGCAGTTCCTGCATAGCCTTGGCGCCGGCACCACTGGCGGCCTGATAAGTGCTGACCACTATGCGCTTGATCGGATTGACCTTGTGAATGGGCCAAATGGGCACGACCATGATAATGGTCGAACAGTTCGGATTGGCGATAATCCCCTTGTGCTGCTTTACGTCCTGGGGATTCACTTCCGGCACTACCAGCGGGACTTCCGGGTCCATCCGAAAGGCTGACGAGTTATCCACGACCACGGCGCCGGCAGCTACGGCGGCAGAAGCAAACTCCTTGCTTCTAGATCCACCGGCACTAAACAAAGCAATATCCACGCCGTCAAAGCTATCCTTGGTGAGCTCTGCAACGGTGTACGTTGTGCCTTTAAACTGGACTGTTTTGCCAAGGGAGCGCTTGGAGGCCAACATCTTAATCGAACTGAAAGGGAAATTGCGGTCGGCCAATACCTTCAAGAACTCCTGGCCCACCGCCCCGGTTACACCTGCGACTGCTAAAGACTTTGCCATCACCTTACTCCAAACCTTTCGCTTTACACGCTAACTTTACTTCGACGCTGCCGACTCGAGCAGCTTCTGTTCAGCCTGATTTGACCAACGGCCCTGAGTGATCAACTTGGTTGTGTCAGTCAAGGGCATATCCAATTGCGGATAGATAACAATCCGGCCGGGATATGTACCGTCGTGCACAGCCTGTAGGGCTTCTTTGGCGGCGTTCAATCCGCCGACACAGGCCACGGCATTATTGGGATCAATCTTTCCCGTAGCGGAATCGGCCAGGGTTTGAGCCAGAGCCTCAATGGGTGAGCCACTGGAAGCCACCAAGGTCCATCCGCCGTAGTGCATGTCATTAAGGTTGAGGATTATATTGGATTTGTCACGGCTGGGGAAGCCGGCAAAGACGTTGAGATAACCCTCAAAGGCCAGAAACGGAATGGCCTGCTCGACCACCTTGGCCACAGGACACAGAATGACAATATCATCAGCCTCGGCCTTGCTCAGATACTTATCGAGAGGGTCTTTGGCAGTGTTCACCAGGATCAGTTCGGCGCCGGCCTTCTCGGCCAGGGGACCGAGGTTCTGGCGGACCTTGTCCAAACGTGTCTGGGACAGTTCCGAGACGACGATCTTTTTGGCCCCGTCGGCGATGCCCTTCTCTATGTGCATCAGTCCCAACGGCCCCGCTCCTACGTACCAAACTGTGCCACCGCGCAGGACCTGGTGTTCAGCTCGATGGCGGTAATAAGAATAATAGACACAGGCCCAGGGCTCGGCCAAGGCCGCTTGAGCGTAGCCCAGCTTGGGGTCTACGGGAAGCAGGCTGTTGGTGTCAATCACCGGTGAGCCGATACACTGGAACTGCTGCATGGCGCCGGGCAATCGGTAGCCATAACACATCTCTTGGCCCTTATATACAATGTTGGCCTGGACAGCGTATCTTTGCCCCGGCTGATAGTCCTTGGTCCGGGCTCTACCGGCTTTGACAACCGTCAAAGAGACCTCGTGGCCGGGTATGATTGGCTGGGCGGAAAGGTCCAGTCCTCTGATCCGGGCGTGAGTATTGCCCTGGATGGCCAGCTTGACGTCCGAGGCACATATGCCCACGGCGTCAATACGGACCAGGATTTCATCGTCTTTGGGCTGGGCAACGGGCATCCGTTCGAGTGTGAGCTGATCAAGTCCCGCGGCCCGCAGGCATAAGGCCTGCTGTGTGGAAGGAATCTCGAAATCTGCACTCATAACTAACTATCCTTTATTTCACCACTGGAGCCTGTCCATTATCGAAACCCGAACTGTAACATAATTACCTGCGGGCTGGCCAGCAGAATTCCTGCCTGCCGGGACGAAATCTTGTTGTCAGCTGGCGTGTTTTTTCTATAATTTGTTTTTGCCGACGGAAATAAGAAGCTCATCCCGGATAGTTCTAAGGAGCGAAAGTATGGTTCCACGCGAGGCATTTTTTACCAGGGGAGTCGGTCGGCACAAGCATCGCCTTCAGTCTTTCGAATGGGCCCTGCGGCAAGCCGGCATTGCCCAGTACAATCTGGTTCGCGTCTCCAGCATATATCCACCGGGCTGCAAGATTATCTCGCCTAAGAAGGGGATATCCAAGCTCAAGCCCGGGGAAGTGGTTTACGCAGTCCTGACCGACATCAGCACGGACGAGAAAGGTAGGCATATCTTTGCCGGGGTGGGTCTGGCTGTGCCGGCTGACGGGCAGTCTTACGGGTATATCTCTGAACACCACGGCCACGGCATGTCGGCTAAAGAAGGGGCCGACTACGTGGAAGATATGGCCGCCTCGATGTTGGCCAGCACGCTGGGTATTCAGTTCGACCCCGAGACAGGTTACGATGAACGCAAAGAAATCTATCGCATGAGCGGCAAAATCGTCCGCAGCCGAGCTATGGTGAAATCAGCCACCGGCGGCGATCGCGGATTGTGGACGACTGTAGTAGCTGCGGTAGTGTTTGTGCCTTAGCCAAGAATCACACCAAACAAGTAATTGCCGAACAGAGAGATACAGCCTGTTGGGTCAGGTCCGGGATATTTCTCTTGATAGTACACTGCCGGTTCAGCAAGATGAATACTCATGAAGAAAAGCTGCTTGATAATTCTCTTGGCCTTGATGGGCTGGCGGGCGGGCGCTTCCTGGGCCGTCGGAGCCGAAGAGAATAAACCTATTTGGCTCGCGGTAACCAAGCCGGCATTGGTCGAAGCAATCAGGCCTTTGGCCGAGTATCGAACTAAGGACGGATTTGAAACAGTCATCTCTACTGCATCTGTGGGCCAGGCGATCAGAGGTCTGGATCGACAGCCGGCGTTCATATTATTAGTGGGTGACGACGAGCCCGGAGGAGAAAATGAATCGTGGTATCTGCCGGCCAAGCGAATAAAGCGGTACCGCTGGCAATCCAGTCAGGCTGGCGAATTCGCTTCCGATGCGGCTTGGGCAGACCTGGACGGCGATCTGGTGCCGGAAATACCCATCGGGCGGATTCCAGCTCGAACGGCATCGCAAGTTGAACAAATCGTCGGCAAGATTATTGCCTTTGAACATAAACCTGCGACGCTGGACGATCTACGGCTGTACGTCTGGGGCGGAGCAGCAGGGTACGACCCCGTTGTAGATCGGCTGGCCGGCGCACTGATGCTTCAGGTTGTACGGACAAAATTGCCGAGGTGGGTGAGGCCCTGGATTATCTGTGCGGACATTAAAAACCCCTTCTGTGGTTGGCCGGCTGATCAGAGCATGTTGTTTACACAGCAGCTCAAGCGCGGCGGCCTGCTGGCGGTGTTGATAGGACATGCGGACACCCAGTATTTCTACGCCATGAATTTCAGGGGGCAAGACTTCTGGTACGGTGCAGCAAACGCAGCGGATGCTCTGGCCAGCGGCGAGCCGGGACCGCCTCTGGTAATGATTTGCTGTTTGGCCGGAAATTTTACCGCGGACAAACCGTGTTTCGCTGAGTCGATGCTTGGGATGGCTGCCGGGCCTGTGGCAGTTATCGCCGCCACGGCAGAATCACATCCGCTGACCAACTATTTTTCGAGTGTGTGCCTGGTACAAGCACTCGATGGTCCCCAGCGGCGTCTGGGAGAAGTCTGGCTGAGTGCTCAGAAAAAATCCCTCCAGACCCGGGACCTGATCGTCGAATCAATGCTAGGCAACGTCGAGGGTAAGCTCGAAGATAAGATTGACATAGGAAAACTCCGTCGCGATCAGATGCTCATGTACGCTTTGCTGGGTGATCCGGCGCTAAAAATGCGGCTTCCGGAGAAGCTCCACGGAAAAATCAAGCGACAGAAAGATGGTTGGCATTGGAAGGTCCATAAGCCGAAAGATGCCACAGAGTTGCATGTGGGCTTTCGGCCAGCCGGGCAGCAATTGCCGACAGTGGCCGGTGATCTGCAAAGAGATTCGGCTCGCAAGAGTTTTGAATCAGCCAATGAAACCCTGGAGTTTAAACCTTTGCCCGCTCCGAAGGCTGGCCAAGACTGGGAAGGTGTGGTAAATAAGGAAGGTACTTTGCGCTTGGTAGCCATAGGTCCTGAGAAAATATATGTAGCTGCCTTGAATCTAACAAACACAGCGGCAAAATAACTTTCAGGCACGACTTATGGAGAAATGATGGTGAACAACAACAAAAGACCTAACTGCAAAATCACTGGCAGGATGATAGAACCCCTACAACTGACCGGCAGTGAGCAGGTTCGGGATATGGTGGACAACGTCTTTGCCCGGTCCGGGTTCAATGCCCGCCGACTGGCTGAGGCTTGCCGGTTGTTCAGCAGGATGATCGAAGAGGACGTCACCATCGCCCTGACCCTCGCTGGGGCTATGACGCCCATCGGTATGTCCGGGCCAATCATCTCGCTGATCAAGAGAGGCTTCGTAGATTTCATCATCTCCACCGGGGCTAATTTATACCACGACATGCATCGACCCTTTGACTGCCCTATGTTCCAGGGGCACTTCATGGTTGATGACAACGCCCTGGCTGAACAGGATATCGCTCGCATCTATGATACCTTCATCGAGGACAGCGCCACCCTTCAGGCGACCGATACGATTATTCATCAGGCTGTGCAGAATTTGCCGACGGATAAGCCCATAAGCACGGCCGAGCTGCATAAGTCTCTGGGGGAATCCATTAGAAAGCAAGCGCCCGCAGCCGAAAAGTCCTTGCTGGCGGCGGCGGCTGAATATGAGGTACCGATCTATGTCAGTGCGCCCGGTGACAGTTCTATTGCTATGAATCTGGTGGTCGAGAATATTTTCAATAAGCCCATAATTCTCGATCCGGTCCGCGACGTGATTGAGACTGCAGCTATCGTACGCGACGCTACGAAAAATGGCGCTGTGGAGGTCGGTGGAGGATCACCAAAAAACTTCTATCTGCAAACCCAACCGACACTGGCCCAGATACTCCGTGATCATACCAAAGGTGGGCACGATTACTTCATCCAACTGACCACCGATTCGCCGCAGTGGGGGGGGTTGTCCGGGGCTACGCCGCAAGAGGCTAAAAGCTGGGGGAAGATTAAGGATGCTAATATCAATAACGTGGTGGTCTATTCCTGCGCATCTATCACCTTTCCCATCCTCTGTGAGTACGCCTTGGCAACCAATGAACCACGCCAGCATAAACGACTCTATCGGCAATTGAGCGATCTGGTAGGCGAACTGACTAAAGCGGCTAAGTCAAACCCGGAATTGCTCAAAGACGTCGAAAAAATCAAAAAAACAAGTCAGTCATGATGGTCGTGGATCTTCTGGACTGAACAGCTATAAATGGTCCGCCCCTCGGCGAGGTACTTGCGCTCGAAGTTAGTGCCCACCCATTCACCCAAGCCGGCAGTTTCACGCGGGGTAAAATCACCCAGTTGCAGTTGGCTGCACCGGGCGAGGAGCGGCTTGATTAGCTGGAAATAGTCCCTAACGTCGGTGACTACGTGTATGCAGCCATCGGGTATGAGACTATCAACGGCAGCGGCAACAAACTGATTGTTGAACAGCCGACGTTTGTGATGGCGTTTTTTGGGCCAAGGGTCCGGAAAGTACACATGCAGGCATTGAAGGCTTCTGCTGGGCAGATGAGAAATCACGAAGTCGCGAGCGTCGCAGCGCAGCATTCGGACATTGGGCAAATTCCAACGGCGGGCGCGGTCGGCGGCATACTTGTAATACTTGTTGGCCCATTCGATACCCAGGTAGTTTATCTGCGGGTTCACCCGGGCGGCATTAATAAGGAAAGTACCCTTGCCGGTTCCTATCTCCAGCTCGACTGGATGGTCGTTGCCGAAAAGCTGTGTCCAGTCGACTTTGCCGTGCAGTGAGTCCACGGGCACAATTATGTCTTCAAGGGTCAGTGAGTCGTCGGGCATATCAAAGCAAATCCTTATAGCAACTCCAGGAGCTGAGCGGGTTTATCGATTATGTGATGGGCTCCGGCGGCCGACAATTCGCTGCGATCTCTAAAACCCCAGCTCACACCTACGGCTGTTGCTCCGGCAGCCAGAGCAGTAGTCATGTCGGTTCCGGAATCGCCCACATAGAGCGTTTCCTCAGGAGTGCCCCGCATCCGCCTGAGTATATCAAGAACGCCGGAGGGGTCTGGCTTGGTGGGCAGGCCATCCTGCTGGCCGATGATCATCTCAAAACGGTCTGAGCCAAATATGCTACGGGTTATCAGCTTGACGAAGTTGTCCGGCTTATTGGACAAAACGGCCAGATGCAGGTGACGACCGATCAGCTCGTCCAAGGTTTCGACAATGCCCGGATACGGTTTGGTCTTGTCCAAGCAGTGCTGAGTATAACGGTCCAAGTTCATTTCCAGCAGTTTGTTGGTCAGGTCGGCTCGCTCCGGAGGCAGAGCCTTGCGGCACAGTTCGCGAGAACCTGTGCCTATCAGCATCCTGTAATCCTGAGTTTCGTGTACGGGAAGCCCCAGCGCTCCCAGACAATGGTTCATGGTATCAGCCAGGTCCTCCAGAGAGTCAACTAAAGTCCCATCGAGATCAAAAATAAGCGCCTTTACTGCCACGACAAAAAACTCCTTGTTTGTGGGTAGAAAATCCTAAGAGAAGAAAATCAGTTTGATGGCCATTCCCAGCAGGGCGATAAGCAGTACAGCTCGGATGAATTTTTCTCCCTTCTTTACCGCAAAGTGTGTTCCCATCCAAGCTCCCAGGGAGTTGCCGGCGGCGAGAATAAGGCCTATCCACCAGATGACATTTCCTCCGATGGCAAAAACAATCAGGGCCGGTACCGTATACACCATGACAATGAATACTTTGTGCATATTGGTCTTGATTAGATTCAGACTCATCAGTCCGTGGAGAACGGCAATCATCAGAAAGCCGACACCGGCCTGGATGAACCCGCCATAGAAACCCAAACCAAACATGGCCAAATAGCCGAGCTTGGTGTGAGCTTTGGTCGTGGCAGTTTTGGTGAGCCGATTTTTCTGAGTCATCAACATAACAACACCGATGACCACGAACCCGAGTATCTTTTTGAATAGGTCACTGGTGATTTCCCCGGCAAAGAAAGCCCCCAGAATGGCACCCGGCAAAGCAAAAGCAGCCAGCTTCAGGCTCATTTTGAAATTAGACTCACCTTTTTTGCGAAAGCCGAGCACGGCAAAGATGTTCTGGACAAGTATGGCTACCCGATTGGTACCGTTGGCTATGGCGCCGGCGTTGGCAGCGTAGATCGGGTTGGATTCCAGCATGAAAATCAACATCGGCAGGGTCAGTAAAGAGCCGCCGCCGGCCATCACGTTCTGAAAACCGGCGATTACACCCAAACCAAACAGCAAAATCAGATATATGGGGTTATCCATCGATTTTGCGCAACAAGGAGGTCAGTTTCTTTTGGCCGGCGGCTGTGCCCAGCTCGATGTCCTGCGGGTAGGGGTATTCAATCAGAGCGATTTCTGCCCGGCAGTCGCTCAAAAGACCTACTACACTTTTCCAATCAATGGTTCCCCGCCCAATGGCGCAGAATTCTTTACCATCCCAATCAGTCAAGTGGCTATAACAAATGTGTTCGCCCAAGAGTTCCAGGGCCTTTACCGGATCGTCACCATTTCGAGCGAAATTGGCCGGATTGTACAACAGGCCCACCGAATCGCTCTGTAACTGCTGCATTACCGCCAGGCAGTGATCAACGGAAACCAGCGGTCCGAAGCCGTTCTCAACAGCCAGCCTGACCGGGAAACTATCAGCGAATTGAGCGGCTTCCTGGAGCTTACGTACAGCCGTCTCCAGCACAGCCGGGGCACATTGAACATCTCGACCGACAACCACCCGCACGTATTTGGCGCCGAGCTGATCAGCCAACTCGATAATACGCCGGAGTTGGGCGACCTGGCTATTGAGGGCGGCGGGGTCGGTTTGAGTAAAATCATTGTCAGCCGAAAGAGCCACGATCTCAATACCCTCGTCGGCGGCACAATCCAGTACCTCCGTGACATCCTGCTGGTCGAAGTCCACCCAGATGTGCCCGGGTACGTCGGCCCGGCAGTTCAACTCCAGCAGAGGCAAGTCCAGGCGCGAGGCGGTGTCAAAATACTCACGGAGACTCATCTGACGAAATCCCCAGCCGGCTACCCCGATCTTTATGCTACTCACAATTCTTACTCCGCTACAGGACGACGCAGCTTCCTGGCTGTGGAAATTCCCTCGGCTGTCATTATAGCCGCCAATATGATCAGTAATACGCCGATAGCAGCTAAAAGATAATTCCTTTGGGGTATGAACTGCCATATCACCTGGTAGCTCAGCGCACCCATGGTGGTTATCAACATGAACATTGCCGGATAAAAAGTATATTTTGCCGGCTTACCCAACTTCATCAATAGCACTGTAACCACCATCAGTGCCAAGGCGGCCACTAACTGATTGGCCGCCCCGAAAACCGGCCAAACACTCTTCCAGCTCCATAGGGCCAGGTAACCAGCAAAGACAATAATGATGATCGTCGAGACAAAACGGTTGCGAAAGAGCTTGATTGGAATTGTAGCCCCGAATAACTCTTCGCTTACATAACGACCGATCCTGGTGGCTGAGTCCAAAGTGGTCATGATAAAGGTCTTGATAGTAATAATACCTATCAGAGTTCCCAGTACCAAGGCCTGGTCCAGGTTTTGCCCTGAGATCTTAGCTAATGTGCTGCCTGTAATTTGCCCGAATCCTCTACCGAAAGCCAATATCCACTGTTCTTTGGGATACATGAGTTCCTTGAAGTTCCATCCCGGATTGCCCTGCCAATAGAGTCCTGCGCAAACGCACAATACCGCCAATCCCGCCAGGACGCCCTCGAAGATCATGGCTCCGTATCCCACACGTTTGGCGTGAGCCTCACTGGTAATCTGCTTGGAGGTAGTTCCGCTGGAAATCAGGCTGTGGAAGCCTGAGATAGCACCGCAGGCCACGAAGACGAAAAGCATTGGCCAGATCGGGCCTTTACTTGTGTCCCAGGCAATGTAAGCCGGGGCACGCATGGGCGGATGGGTTACAATTAAGCCCACAAAACCCAAAAGCATTCCAAAATACAATACAAAAGTTGCCAGATAATCTCGTGGTTGCAGCAATATATTTACTGGTGTAACCGAAGCGATATAACCATATATCAGTAAGACAACCGTCCAGCATTTGACGGGTTCGTTAGCGAAGACCCCGCCGAGCAGCTTAATGTCCAGGGGGAAGTTAGCGCCCAGTAATATCAGGCCCAGCAGCATGGCCACCCCAATGATCGTGGCCACCACTTGATTTATTTTCCATCTATACATCATCAGCCCGGTAAAGATGGCTACGGGAATCAATCCAAAGGTGGGTAGGACAACCTTGGGCTCATCCGTGAGGGCCTTAGCTGCTGAGTAGGCGAAAACAGCGATAACCAGAACCAGGGCCAACCAGAGAAATAAAGCAAATATTATCTTGGTGCGTTTGCCCATGACGGCCTCAGCCACTTGGGCGATAGATTGTCCTTTGTGTCGCAGCGAGGCCATCAGGGCCGAAAAATCGTGGACCGCTCCCAGAAATATAGAGCCGATTACAATCCATATTAAAGCCGGCAGCCAACCCCAATAAAAACAAGCAATGACCGGACCAATGATCGGCCCAGCCCCGGCAATGCTGCTGAAATGATGGCCGAAGAGGACCGTCCAGTGCTTGGCCGGTACATAGTCTATACCGTCCGGGTGCTCAACAGCCGGGGTCTTCCGGCTGGGGTCTGTGCCCCAGAGCCTGGCCATGAACCGGCCATAAAACAGGTATCCGCACAACAAAGCAGCTACCAGGATACCAGCTACTACCAGTGAGTTGTCCACGTGAACTTCTCCGAGAACCATCCAGCCC
>JAACET010000058.1 GCA_011682385.1 Actinomycetota bacterium
TTATGGTCTAGTTTGAGCAAGTCTGCTTGGCCCAGTGACCGCCAGGCCGCCGCTTTGAACTTAGCCCGCACCTGCCGCCAGACAATTGTGCTCAAGGGTGCGGCCACTTTAGTTACTGATGGCTCACGTGTTTATAAGAACACCACCGGCAATCCCGGCCTGGCCACCGGTGGTACCGGCGACGTGCTCACGGGTATTATTGCCGGTTTGGTTGGCCAGGGCCTGGACCTTTTCGATTCAGCCGTTTTGGGTGTATATTTGCATGGACGGGCTGGCGACTTAGCCGCCGAGATGGTTGGCCAAGTTTCTTTGACTGCCACGGACTTACTGGAAGTCCTCCCTGACGCCTTTCGCCAAACCCGATAGATAGGTATTTACCTTGGAAGTCCTTGAGACCTTGGAACAATTTTCTTCTTCCGCCAAAGGTGGCGCCCTTTGTATAGGCAATTTTGATGGCGTACACATCGGCCATCAACAGCTCTTGGCCAAGACTGCCGAGTTGGCCAAGAGTGTTTCCGCTCCTGCCGTGGTTTTGACTCTTCATCCGCATCCGATGCGTATTCTTTCTCCCGAGAAGATGCCCGAGCCCATTTGTCGTTTGGAGGACAAGCTTGCTTGGCTCGACCGGGCCGGCGCCGACATTGTCGTTCTGGAGCCTGCTACTTCGCAGGTTTTACAGCTCACTCCCCAGCAGTTCGTTGATCGTATGGTTGTCAAGTACATTGAACCCCGCTGGATTGTCGAGGGCCGGAGTTTTCGGTTTGGGCGTGGCCGCGCCGGCGATGTCAATTTACTCGAGCGCTTGGGCCGCGACCGCAATTTCCAGCTCTGCGTCCTGCCGCCCGTTCAGGCGGACCTTGGGGCGGACGGTGAGTTTACCGTCTCCAGTTCGCTTATCAGGGAATTACTACGTGCCGGCCTGGTGGCTCAGGCAGCTCATTGTCTTGGTCGGTCTCATTCAATCACCGGCCTTGTCGGTCGTGGCAGCGGCCGTGGTCGAACCTTAGGCCTACCCACCGCCAATGTTGACCGGATTGACCAGCTCACTCCCGCAGAAGGTGTTTACGCTGGCCGGGCCTGGAGTCAGGACAACAAGTGCTATCTCGCCGCCATTAGCGTAGGCACTGCGGTGACTTTTGATCACGGCGAGCGTTTGGTCGAGGCCATTTTATTGGACTTTGATGATGACCTTTACGGCCAAGGCATTCGCCTGGACTTTTACCAGCATCTTCGTCGACAGCGTCGTTTTCCCAGTCCCGCCGAGTTGGCCGATCAAATCAGGACCGACTGCCGGACCGTCAGGCAGTTGGCTGCCGATGGCCGCATTGATTTACCTACGGAGCCCGCAACGTGAGCCAGATAGACTTTTCCAAAGCCTTGGATTTTCTCAACGCCTCCTCCTCGGTTCTAATAACCTGCCACACCAGGTGTGACGGCGACTCTTTGGGTTCATCTGTTGGTTTAGCTCATATCCTCCGGGCCAAGGGCAAATCTGCTGAGGTTATTTTGCCTTCTGCTTTGCCGAACCGTTATGGTTTTTTATTTGATCAGCCTCCGCGAGTTATCCCGGACGATTGGCGGAGCGCTTCGTTGGCCGGATTTGATTCAGCCGTTGTCCTGGACACCTCTGTTCGCGAGCAGCTTATACCTCAGTATGATTTTTTATGCACTGACGGCCTGTGTTTATTGGTCATTGATCATCACCTTTCGCACGAGTCTTTGGGCACGGTTAATATCATCGACCCTTCCGCCAGTTCGGTTGGCCTGTTGATAGCCGAGCTCGCTCAGGCCGGTTCTGTTGAGTTGTCGCTGCCCGCATCCGAGGCCCTTTTCACAGCCATCGCTACAGACACCGGCTGGTTTAGGTTTGCCAATACCGACTCGCGCACTTATGGCCAGACCTGTCGTCTGGTGCAGAACGGGGTTGAGCCGTCGCGGGTTTACCAGTCTTTGTATATGCAGGAGGGTCCCAGCCGGGTGCGTCTGTTGGCTCGGGCCTTGGGTTCTCTGGAGCTTTCTTGTGCTGGCCGATTAGCCTGCATGAGTTTGTCGGCTGAGGATTTTTCTCAGGCTCAGGCATCCTCTTCTGACACTGAGGACATGGTCAATGAGCCTTTGCGGATCGCTTCGGTCCAGATCTCTGTAATGCTCACGCAGGATGAACCCGGTTCGGTCAGAGTCAGTCTCCGAAGTAAGTCACAGCTCAATGTTGCTCAGGTTGCCGAGCGTTTTGGCGGTGGCGGTCACAGCCGGGCAGCCGGTGTTCAGCTTGTTGGTTCGCTCGATCAGGCCAAGCAGAAGATCATATCTGCCCTCACCCAGGAGTTCACTGGCTTGGCCCAATAGGGCTGCTCCTGCGTGTTTTGTTTCTTCAAATGCCCCCGGCCTACGTGCCGGGGGTCTGTTTCTATCGAAAAACTGTGGCTGATTCTCTTATCTGTTTCTTTCTCTGCTTTCTTCCTCTCTTCAACTTCGTGTCCTTCGTGGTGAGTTCTTTTTGCTTGACAAATCGCCTCGTTTAGTTGAATATACTCTTGTATTTGCAGGACTTTTGCGGAGGGCCCGACTATGGATTACACTCGCTTCTTGAGCAAGTTGGTCTTGCCGTTGGTCTGTTTGTTGTTGGTTTTCGCTTGGGGTTGCCGGAATAAGCCTTCGATGTCTCCGGAAGGAGCCATTGCGGAAGAGCGCATACCCCCCGCCGAGAAATTGATTTCAGCTCCGACTTCTCGCCTGGCCGATGTCCCCGTACCTTTGGGCGCCTATTTCAAAGCCGATTCTTCCAGCAGTTACCAAACCGGCGACCAGCGTACCGTCAACTATCTTTATGGTATCTGGGCCAAGCCGGCTTTGCTTCGGACCTTTTACCAGGACAACATGCCCATCCATGCTTGGCAGTTGATTCACACTGTATCCAATCCCCGCGCCGAGGCTCTGAGTTTTCGCAAGGCTGGTGAATCTTGTGTTATTACCATTGGTCCGCGTAACTGGCTCTTGCAGACGCTTATACGCATTGAGATTCAGCCCGTGGACGTCTTTCGTTCAACTACTATGCAAGGTAAAAACTAATAATGAAGTCAACTGAGCGACACGAGTTACGCCGCAACGCCCTAATGGAGCTCCTGCGTAATCCCCGCGAGCTTGTCCGCAGGTATGGTTTGTCTGCTATTATTGTGCTGGTGACAGCCTTGGTAGCGAGTTACTTCATTTACCGGGCCGCCGGTGCCGAGCAGCGCAAATGGCAGAAAGCCTGGCTGCCTCTGCATACTGCTGTTTCGCAGGGTTCTCAGGAGCAGTTGCGTGATATAGCTGCTGAGACCAAGTCTGACCCTTTGGTCAGGTCCTGGGCTTACATTCGCTACGGCGAGCTTTTGTATAATAAGAGTCAACAGCCCGATGTTTTTTCCGACCAGTCCTCTCGCACAGAGCTTCTCAGCCAGGCGGTCACAGCTTTTCAAGATGCCCTGCGGCTTGGTGCCAAGTATCGGTCGGTGGTAGGCCAGGCTACTATTGGTTTGGGATTGTGCTATGAGAATTTGGGTCAGCCCGACAAGGCCCTTAAGCAATACGAATCGCTGATTGCCCAGGCCGAGGATCGCTTTGCCGGCACTGTTTGGTTGAGTATGGCCCAGGCTCGCAAGGCCTTTCTGACTATGCTCCCGGATGAAAAGGTTGTGTTCATCCCCTAGGGTGCAAGGTCTTTTCTTCAACTTGTTATTTATTTGAAATATGAGATTGCTTTGCTGAAAGTATCCCTGCTGTCATTGCAAGGCCCCAAAGGGGCCGTGGCAATCTCGACTTTCCCAACAGGCCCGCATTTCTGTCATCCTGTACTTTATGTGGAATACAGCTCTTTCTTCTTTCTGTTTCTTCTCCTCCTTTTTGATATTTGATTTTTGATCTTTGATATTTCTTTTACATCTGCCCCCAGGCCATCAGGAGTGACAGGCCGTTAAAGACCAGGTGAATCACCATAGGTCGATACAGTGAGCCCGATTTTTCGTAGGCATATCCCAGGACCAGTGCCAGAACGAACAGAGCCGGTATTGTTTCTATCCTAGCCAGCGAGGCTTCTCCGGCACTTACGTTTTCTCTGGCCGCCAGATGTAGCATAGCGAATATTCCTGCACTGACCACGATGGCCGCCCATCGTGACCGGAACAGTCTTACCAGCCAGCCCTGCAGCAGCCCCCTGAAGAGTATTTCTTCGGTTAGGGGAGCCACCCCCACCGCCAGGATAATCACCAGCCATAAGTCTGCTGTTGTACTGGTTCCGTTTATTTCGCGCAGCAACGTATGGGCCTGGGCCGTATAGCTTAGGTCCCACAGCCAACGGTAGAGGAATTCCACTGTTCGCAGGCTCACCGGCACCAGTACCAGAGTGGCCATCGGCCAGACCGCCAGGGCCAAGATTAGTCCCCATCCCAGATTACCCCTCAATCCTTTTACCGTCAGCCCCAGGGATTTGAGTCGTTCCGGCCTTTTCCAGCCCAGCAGTCCCAATATTAGCAGGCAGCTGAGCAGCTCAGCCAGCCCTCCCGCCAGGGCCGGTTCCAGATTCTCTGATTCCAGAATCCCTTTTAGCAGCTTCATCCACAGCCAAGCCAATACTGACATGCTCACTGCCGCCAGGGCCACTTCCAGCCATTCCGGACGGTTTTGAGTTCCCACGCCCCAGCGTATTGTTCCGCGTCTTCTCAGCGCTTTGATTAACCAGATGATCCACAGAATCACCGACACTGCCAGAAGCCCTATAATTACAGCTTCCTGCCAATTGACAGCAATTTGTCGTATTGTGAAAACATTTGACATAATCACCTGATCTTCTACAGTGGCCATAGGTCGGTCTTTGCTTATAATTATTAGTCCTTGGCTCGGCACATTGCAAGTGTTTCGATAATGCGCATAGGTTGATGATGGCCAATATCCTGCAAGAAATCCTGGCTCACAAGCAATTCGAGATCGCCCAGCGCCGCCAAAGTATCTCTCAGGAGCAGCTCGCCCAGCGTTGTGGCGATCTTCCTCGTCCCCGAAACTTTTTCCGAGCCGTCACCAGGCAATCACCTCGCGGTATGAATCTGATCGCCGAGATTAAGCGATCTTCGCCGTCAGCCGGCATGATCAGAAAGGACTTTGATGCGGTCGATATCGCCCGCCGGTATCACCAGGCCGGCGTCGACGCCATCAGCGTGCTCACCGATGAGAAGTTTTTTGGTGGCTCCCTGGACTACATCCGCTTGATAAAAGACGCCGTCCCCTTGCCTGTTATGCGCAAGGATTTCATTATCGATCCCTACCAGGTTTATGAGTCGCGTGCCGCCGGCGCCGACGCCATTTTGCTCATTGCCGAGGCCGTCCCCGGCGGAACACTTATGGATTTATTGATCCTGGCCGGCAGTCTGAACCTTTCGACACTTCTTGAGGTCCACACCGCCGAATCACTCTTGCGCTGCCGGTCCCTGGTCGGCTTTCCGACGGCTGGCTATTCCGTGCTGGGCATTAATAACCGCGATCTGGAGACCTTCGCCGTTGATATTTCCAATACCTCTCGCTTAGCCGACATGTTGGATGATAAGCAGCCCGGTCTGGTCAGCGAATCCGGAATCTCCACCTCAGCCGACATCCAGCAGTTGAAAAGGGCCGGTTGTACCGCCGTGCTTATTGGCCAAACTCTCATGCAGGCTCCCGACATCCGGGCCAAGGTGGAGGAACTCTTCGGCCCAGCGTAGATTTTGATGGTAATAACATGCTCAATATAGCCCAACAAATCGGCAGAGTTACCACCGACACTGTGGCCGACCTTGGCCGATTCAGTCGTTTTGCATTCGCTACCATATCGTGGGCTACTGTTGGCCTGAGGCGGTGGCGTAACTGGCAGTTGATTTTTCCCCAATTTTGGGAGGTTGGCGTCCGTTCGCTTCCGGTGGTGCTGCTGACGGGTATTTTTGTCGGCATGGTCATTGCCATTCAGGCCTACGGACAATTCTTCAACCTGGGCTTGGCTAACCAACTGGGTTCAATCATCAATATCTCTGTAGTTCGGGAGCTGGGTCCGGTACTGGCTGGCGTTATGCTGGCCGGCAGGGTTGGCGGTTCGCTTACTGCTGAGCTGGGTACCATGAAGGTCACCGAGCAGATTGAGGCCCTGCGTAGTATAGGAGCGGATCCCTTGCGGGTTCTGGCTGCTCCGCGTTTTTTGGCCTGCCTGCTGATGATTCCTTTTCTAACTGTTTACACCGACCTGACCGGCGTCTTTGGCGGTTATTTCATTTGTGTTAAGGTTTACGGCGTAAATGCCGCGGATTACTGGCGATACTCAGCTCAGATTGTTGAGAACTGGGACGTTTTTGCCGGCCTGCTCAAGAGTTTTTTCTTTGGCGGTGCAATTGGCCTTATCAGTTGCTATAAGGGGTTCCGTTGTTCACGCGGAGCCAGCGGTGTCGGCCGAGCCTGCACGGAAGGTTTTGTCTTGAACTTCATTGCGATATTGGTTTTGGACTTTTTTTTAGCAATTCTGCTTAGTGCCATTTATGAGTGCATCTGGGGCAGAATAAGCTTGGTATGATTATCTAAAGAGCTTGGCAAAGAATGATGCCTACAGCAAATCAGCACATCATTGAACTGCGTAATATTCGAAAAGCCTTTGGCCGGCAGAAGGTCCTGGACGGAATCGACCTGGCCATCCAGACCGGCCGAACCACGGTGGTCATTGGCCGATCCGGCACGGGCAAGAGTGTCTTGCTCAAGCACATGATGGCCCTGCTAAAACCGGATGCCGGCCAGGTATTCTTTGACGGCCAGCGCATAGACCAGCTCTCCGAGCGTCAACTCGTGCCTATTCGCGCCCGCTGTGGATTTCTTTTTCAAGGCGGCGCTTTGTTTGATTCCATGACTGCTGTTGAGAACGTGGCCTTTCCTTTGCGGGACCATCTGTTACTGCCGTGTAAGAAGGCTGAGTCTCTGGCCGTTCAGAAGCTGGAATTGGTCGGCATGGCTGAGCACGCCGGAAAATGGCCCAGCCAGTTGTCCGGCGGGGAGCAGAAGCGTGTGGCTTTGGCTCGGGCTATTGTTTTGGACCCGGAAGTCATTTTGTATGACGAGCCCACTACCGGCCTGGATCCCCCTCGTGCTCATATTATTTGCGAGCTGATTATTAAGCTCCAGCAAAAGCTCGGCATAACTTCTGTGGTGGTCACTCACGATATGACTGCTGCCCGAAAGGTGGCTCATCGTATTGTCATGTTGCACCAAGGTCGGCTCATTGCCGACGCCTCCCCGGATCAGATTAGTCAGTTGAAAGATCCGAATGTTGCTTCTTTTGTACGTGGATTACCAGAAGATCACGAGTTAGCCGGCATCAGCGCCCTTAGCGAGGCAAATTCATGACTGAGCGTGGACGAAACATTGTTATCGGACTGTTTGTGCTATTGGGTCTGGTTGTACTGGGCCTGTTGATTGTGAAGTTCCAGGCAGCCGTGGATTACTTTGGTGGTCGGCGGGACTATTACATTGAGATTCAAGCCGAGAAGACCGCTGCGGTTTTAGCCGGCCAGACCATTCACCTGAACGGCTATCCCATTGGTACGATAAAGAGTGTTCGGCTGGCTGAAGATCCCCGGGACGGCGTTATTATTACAGCGGCCATTGGTCAGGCCTACAATATCCCTGAGGATGTGGACACGGTTTTCATATATCAGGGCCAGCTTGGTCCTCCCTTTATTGAGATCAATGCTTTGCCGAGCCATTCACCTGTGCCGATGGAAAAGACCCCTGGCCAGGTGGTGGCCACGCTTAAGGCTCAAATCCCTCCGGATGCTTTCAGTCAGATATCCCAGTTGGCTGAGCAGTTTTCTCAGACGCTTGATAATCTTAATTCCCTCATTGGTGACCAGCAGAACCGCGATAATTTCCGGAAGAGTTTGGCCAATCTCAGCCAGGCAGGCGCCGATGCTTCCGAGGCCCTCAAGGAGTTTAAAGCCTTTGCCGCCCAGGCTCGCAAGAGCACCTCACAGTTGAGTTTGGACCTCCGCGATGCCGCCCAGTCCGTCATTGGCAATTCCGAACAAATTTCTGAGTTGTTTCGGCATCTCGACCAGGCTGCCCGTCAGATTAATCAGGGCAAGGGTACTGCTGGAAAGATACTTTACGATCCAGCCCTTTACGAAGAGTTGCTATCGTCTAGTGAGAACTTGAATGAAGCCGTCCGCGAGTTCCGCACTCTGCTGAACAAGTGGAGCCGCGAGGGCCTGAAGGTCAAGTGGTAAGGCTTCTGACGGACGTATCGATTATTCCCCGACAAGAAACGATCACCAGCGGATGTTTGCGCGTGTATTAATATAAAAAATAAAAGGCGGCGCAGAGACCCTGCGGAGAACGGGAGGAGGCTCGCTCATCCGCGGTGTGGTTCTACGCCGCACACTTATTCGACTTCATTCTTTTTTCATTACCGGTATAGGCGAGAATTGCCGTGCCCCTTGGCCAGCGACCCCCTGTGCCCTTAGCCTATCTCTGCTTGCAAAACAACTCTCCTTTGCGGCAACAGACCGACTACCCCCACTAGCATTTTACTTTGCAGATTGTAGCAGGATAATTTGTCAGCCACAAGAAAATTTTGCAGAACGAATGATTACAATTTCATTCTAATCATTTCTTGCGCTAGAGGCGGTGAGTTTTTTCGATTTCAAATGCCCCCGGCCGACGTGCCGGGGGTTGTCTTTATGATTTCCACAGAATCCTAATGTACCCTTTTGCTTTCTTTATAGTTACCGGACCTTCCCGGTCCTCCGCTTGATAAAGGTTTAATGGTTTACAGTCTCTGGACCGATAAGAACAAGAACTTGGGATTCTTTGCCGCTGATATGCAAATCTCGAAGTGAGCCCATGGTATCCGATAGTTTTAGCTTTTTTAGAGATTTGGAAATTAGTGCCTGGTGGTTCAGTTAAGAGCGTTCTTTAGGGTTACCCGGCTGTTGTTTGGAGTTTTGGTAGTGAGTAAGAGCGATAGATCCGCCGAGAACAGCTCGTTGATGCGTATTGGCGCCGCTGCGGCCAAGGCCGGTGTCTCCCGACAGACTTTGCAGTATTACATGATGGTGGGGTTGATTAAGCCTTCCAGCCGCAGCCCGGCCGGCCAGCGTCTCTTCGATCAGGCTGCTGTCAAGCGTATCAAGTTAATCCGCCGGCTCAATCGTAGCGGATATACTCTCCGTGGTATCCGGGACATATTTTTGACTGGTAGGCTTTAGTTTGGGTATACCTGCTTACGGGTATATCTTGAGTTCGGACATAGGCTCCAGTTCGGATCTGTCTCCCAAGCCCAGAAGATACAGAAATCTCCTATGGTTTAGAATCGGTATGGACAAGCTCATGGCCCTGCTCTGTTCTTGCAGATAGGCCTCGCGCTCTTTGCGTTTTTGTTCATAGAGTGCGACTGCCGCCTCGTCGAACCTATCCGGCTCTTCCGGCACCTGTGGCTCGAGTCCCACCACCAGGAAGTCTGTTTGCACCTGCAGGTTGTTTACCACTTGACCTCCCCAGCGTTGGATGAGGCCCTCCAGGTTCTTGGTTCCGCCGATGTCCGGCGTACCGCTGCCGTCTATGTCGAATTCACCGATAATTCTGAACACGTACTTGTTCTGCCGGTCGTAGACGGAATTTACGATTAGATCACCCGGCAGAAGGACCTGGTTCTTGGCCAGCCTCACTATCTGACACTCGCTCAATCCCTCCCGGACACGGACTACTTGGATGGTTGCTTTGCTTTTGGTCTGTTCGGTGATTCGTTCTCCCGAAGTAAACACCTCGAACTGCACGCTCAGCGGCAGGTGCTCACCTTGACCGATATCTATAAGAACGATATCTTGTTCGGGAATCACTGTTATGATTTTCCCGTCGGCCTTGCTGACCATACCCGTAAAGTCTATTCCTCCTTCTGCCCGCCACTGTTGCACCTTATCGATGAGGCTGGCCAACCGTTTTTTGTTGTCGCCCAGATCTTTTTGCAGGACCTCGAGTTTTTGTTGAGCCACATTTTTTTCTGTCCGCAGCGTTTGACTCAGGTTCTTTAGGTCTGCCTGGATTTTCTCCAGATGAGAGTTCCATTCTTTCAAGTCTCGGTCCAGTTTATTCCGCCTGGCCTGCACCTCCGCTCGGATTTGAGTAATACTTGCTTCGCTGGAGGTTTGTATCTGGCGGGCACGTTCCTGAGCGCTCTGTGCCAAGGCCTGGGCTGCGCTTAGGGCCCCGTTCAGATCGATCCAAGCCTGACGTTGAGACTCACAGGCCCCGGCCAGAGTCTTGATCACCTCGACCAGCGGTAAGCCTGCCAGGCTGGCTGGAGTCGTTTTTGCCAGGCTCGCCTGGGCCGTTTTTATAGCCGCGTCTATTTTTTCCTGTATATCTGCACTGCTCAGATTGGGTTCGCTAACCAGTTGGCTGCGCAACTTCGACCTTTCTTCCAGCAGATAGGCCACCACCGAGGGGGAGCCTTTAGCCTTGAGGGCCTCAGCCATCACATCCTGATAGGCCTTGTCTCTGGACTGGGCCTTTGTCAGAAGACTGTCTTGTTGACTTTGCAGATTGGCCAATTCTTTTTTGGACTTATCCCATTTGAGGTACAGCCAGACTGCCCCTGCCGCCAGCACTACGGTCAGAAAAGCGAACACGATCAGGGCATATGGTGGGCTTGTCCGTTGGGTATCTGTTTGCGCAATAGCCATGGATAGATCCCTCGATTGAGCTTATTAGCTGAACTACTACCAAGAACTCCTGCCGGACAATCCCGGCTGGTCCTGACCAATATGGCTGTTTTAGGTTCATATTTCAACAAAAAAACAGCAGACCAAATACACCCCTCCGTTTTACCCCCCGGGTGCATTAAGTTCTGTGGATCATGTTATATTTAGCCCCCGGTTTTACCGGGGGTTTCTTCGCTTCTAATGCCCCCAGGCTACGCCCTGGGGGTCCTCTGGCGCCCCCGGCCGGAGCATGGTCTCGCCGAAGGCTGATACCGGGGGTTATCTTTATGATTTTCACAAAACCTAATACCCTTACCCCCCCTGCACCTTGACCGCAATGCCCAAAGCCTGTATTTCTAGTATCCATGTCTGCTGGCATAATATCCGTTGGGGATGAGCTGCTTTCCGGCCGGACGCAAGACACGAACTTTCCGTTTCTTGCCCAGCAATTGCACCTGTTGGGCATAACCGTCGATATGCACCTTACGGTAGCCGATTGCCGCTCCCGACTGACCAAGGCCCTTTCGACGCTGTGTGGCACCTGCCAACTGGTCCTGATTACCGGCGGCCTGGGCCCTACCAGCGATGACATCACTCGCTTTGCCCTGGCCGATATCCTCTCCAGCCCGCTGCAATTGCACGGGGATGGCCTGCAACGGATCAAGGCTCATTTTTCACGATTAGACCGTCCGATGGCCCAGGTTAACCGCATCCAGGCTATGATACCCGCCTCAGCCCATATTATTGATAATTCCTGTGGTACCGCCCCGGGAATCTCCGCCAAGCTTGAGGGCACGCACATTTTCGCTCTGCCCGGCGTACCCCATGAGATGCGAACCATGTTTGCCGACCATGTTGAGCCCGCGATTAAGCAACTGGGCCTGGCCGAAAGGGCTATGGCCAGCACAAGGTTACACTGCTGTGGGACCGGAGAGTCTAATATTTTCGCTTTAATAGAGGACCTGATGGACCGTTCCGGAAATCCGCTGGTTGGCCTTACCGTCCAGGACGGGATTATTACCATCAGCATTAATGCTCACGCCGATTCACCGTCAGCCGCCCGGCTGCTGGTTGATCAAAAGACTCGCCTGATCGAGTCTCGAATTGGAGCTTTTTTATTTGGCCGCGATGATCAGACACTGCCTCAGGTGGTATCTGAGCTGCTGACTCTCAAGAAACAGACCCTGGCTCTGGCCGAGTCCTGCACGGCGGGCTTGATTGCCAAGCTGCTTACTGACGTCCCCGGCTCCAGCAAGTTTTTCCTGGCCGATTTGGTCACCTATTGCAACCAGGCCAAGATTCGTTTGCTGGGCGTGTCTGAGAAAATCTTGACCCGCCACGGAGCTGTTAGCACCCAGTGTGCCCGGGCCATGGCCGAGGGTGCTATGAACCGTACTGATGCGGATTGGACCTTGGCCGTAACGGGCATTGCCGGCCCTGACGGCGGCACAGAAGAAAAGCCCGTGGGCCTGGTTTATATCGCTTTAGCCGGGAAGGCTCTGGATAACGGAGGGGATATTATAGACGTCAAGGAGTTCAAATTCAGTGGCGACCGCCCTCACATCAGATCTCGCGTTGCCGTTCGCCTTGGACACGCTCCGCCGCGCTTTGCTACAGCAGCCCGATTAGCCCTGTGAATTTATATCTATTCTACTGGTTTGGGGTGCATGTCGCGTTTGTAGGTAGATTTTTTATTTAGCCCCCGGTTTTACCGGGGGTTTCTTTGAATGCCCCGGCCTACGTGCCGGGGGTCTTTCTCAAGTCTCAGGCCTCAAGCCTTTCTTCGGAATCTGTGTTCATCTGTACGATCTGTGGCTAATTTTTTCTCTTTCTTTCCATTTCTTTATTTTCTACTTTGTGTCCTTCGTGGTGATATCTTTTCTTTCTTTTTGATATTTGCTTTTTGATCTTTGATATTTCTTCTGTGGGGGAACCTCGGCGACGAAGTCTGGCCGCTAATTTTTCTTTTCTACGGTTGCGATATCGTTTGACAGCCCATACCGTCAGGAAGTAGACCGCCACCGCCAGCAGCAAACCGATTATTGCCGAGCCCACGAAGGTCGGGTACATAATCTCCTCGAAGAACATCCCTGCATATTCGCTTATGCGTTGAGCCCAGGGCAGAGCTGCTATTTCGCCGAATCGTCCCTCGAGATGTATTCTTCTTACCGGCTGATATCTGAGTATCACTGAGCCCAGCAGATATCCGGGATAGTATATGATTCCCATGGTGAAGGGGT